>JAEUQP010001196.1 GCA_016789645.1 Acidobacteriota bacterium
GGCAAAGCGTCGAGCTTCGTTTTCCGCTTCGGCCATCACCCGGCTTTCATTCAGCGTCAGCAATTCTCTGTCCCTCATCACGACCTTTCCATCAATCAGCACCGTCTCGACATTCTCAGGTTGAGCGGCATACACAATCGCAGACACCGGATCGTAATTCGGCAACGTGTGCAGCGACTGCAAATTCATCAAAACCAGATCGGCTTGTTTGCCAATTTCGATGCTGCCGATTTGATCGCCTAAGCCCAACGCCTTTGCGCCGTTGATCGTCGCCATTCGCAAAGCTGTCAACGCGGGAAGCGATTCCGGTCCGTGTTTGACCTTTTGCAACAAAGCCGCCGTTCGCATCTCGGTGAACATATCCAGCCGGTTATTGCACGCTGCGCCATCGGCTCCGAGCGAAACTGAAATCCCGCGGTCCAGCATTTCCACCACGCGAGCGATGCCGGAAGCCAGTTTCAGGTTCGACGAAGGGCAATGCGAGACGTGAGTGCCGGTACTCTGCAACACATCCAATTCTGAATCGTCCAGATGAATGCAATGGGCAAGCACAATATATTGACCAGCTAATCCAACGCTATACAAGTAATGTACATTTCGCTGACCGCTCAACTGTTCAACGATGGCGATCTCTTCCCGATTTTCCGAAGCATGCGTATGAACCAGCACGCCACGTTCGCGCGCGAGCCTGGCGACTCGTTCCAGCAATTCGCGCGAACAACTGACCGCAAAGCGCGGCGCGAAGCAATAGCGAATGCGTCCGTCAGCGGCTCCGTGCCAACGTTCCAACAAACGCAACGATTCGGCAATGGAATCTTCTGTCTGTTCATTCAACTCAGCGGGAACACCTTCGCCCGCATCCATCATGCACTTGCCCACAGTCGCTCGAAAGCCGGATTCTTCGACCGCCTGAAACACGACATCAGTGTGGTTGACCGTTTCCATCGTCAGCGCGCAAGTCGTGCCGCCTTTGATCAATTCCGCAATTCCCAGCCGCGCCGAAGCGTAAAGCGACGCCGGTGTATGCGCCGCTTCCATCGGCCAGACACGCTGTTTTAGCCAATCAATCAACGCCAGGTCGTCGGCCGCTCCGCGAAACAACGTCTGGCAAAGATGAATGTGCGTTTGCACAAAACCCGGCAACAACACGCGCCCGCGTCCGTCAATCACTTCATCAAAGCCTGCATCGGTTCGTGGTGCAATCGGCTCAATCGCGGCAATGCGTCCGCGTTCAATGACGACACTTCCCTGCAAGATGCTGTTCTGCGCATCCAGTGTGATGATGGTGGCGTTGGCGATCAAGATTCGATCAGTCATAGCGTCAGGTAAGATAACAAATCTCCGCATCCGGCGAAGAAAAAAGTTATCGCCGGCAATGCCCCGCTTTGCAAACAACCGGCGGCGTCAAAACCGTTGTTGCCAAAGAATAGCGATGCTATGCTCCCGCCCGCAGCCGAGTCCCGAAGCAGTACCAAATCACAACTTGAGCGACGATCTTGCTATGCCCTATTTGCCCGGTTTTACAAACGACCTCTTTATCAGCTATGCCCACCTGAATGAAGGCGCGGATAAATGGGTGTCGCGGTTTCACGACCGGCTGGAGGCTCAATTGAAACAACTCGCCGGGAGAGAGTTGAAAATCTGGCGCGATCTCGAACAGCTACCGCGCGACCATCTTGTCAATCAAACCATCAAAGCCGAACTCGAAGCTTCTGGCCTGTTTCTCGCACTCCATTCGCATGCTTATGACGACTCTTCGTATTGTCGTCAGGAAGTGCAATGGTTTTGCGATCACGTTCAGAATGACCAGTGGGGATTGAGCATCGGCAATCGCAAACGCATCGTCCCAGTCTTGCTTAGCAACATTCCGGTGAAAGAAAAACATCTTGTCTTCGGCGATGTTGTCGGTTATCCGTTTTACAAACCGTTTCCCAAAGACGACACGGCCCTGCCCTGCGATCCTGATTCGGAGCAATTCAAAAACGGCATCAATGAACTGGTCAGCAATCTTTTTGGTGCGTTGCGCGCTTTCAAACAAGAGGTCGAAAACAAACGGCAAATGGCGATTGCGTCGAACCAACCGACGGGAACCCATCCTGTCTGGCCGTCTTCGTCTGTTTTGCTGGACACGAATATGAAAGACGACGACCACGCCATCGAAGTGCATAAAACGCTACGGTCGTTGAATATCAAATCTTATCTCAACCAAAGCGAGGATGATGTCGGCGACAGCATTGACGCGCTGGAAAGCAGGCTGAAGCGATTGGGGCGGATGATTATCGTCTTCAACAATGTGCAGGAAAGCTGGGTTTTCAGACGATTGAGTATGGCGTCTGAAATCGCCAACAGTGGTGAAAAGATTCCGCTCAAGCTGGGCATTTATTACGGCCCGCAACGAGCCAAAGGCAATGGAGGACAACTTAGAATCGGCGCTTTAACCGTTTACGAGCTTGACGGCACGGATTTACGCAATCCGTCAGCATTGCTCCCGTTGTTCAGCTAAATTATGCAATCGAACGTGCCATCCATTACTGAAATTACCCAGGCGGGCAGCTTTGGCCTACGTTTACCGAAACTCCCGTCCAATCCCTTCGTCGGCTTGCGACCGTTCAAGAGCGACGAAGCCTTGCTTTATTTCGGTCGGCGTGAACAAACAATTGAATTGCTGCGGCAGCTTGATCGCACTCATTTTGTCGCGCTCGTCGGCAGTTCTGGCTGCGGTAAATCTTCGCTGGTGTATGCCGGATTGATTCCCAAACTCGAAGCCGGTTTCCTGGTCGAAGAGCGAGATCAATGGCTGATTGCCAGGATGAAGCCGGGTGATGATCCGCTGCAAAATCTGGCCGCAGCGCTTTCGCCTCATTCAACGGCGGAGCCTGCATCGCTGGACGCCTCCATTCGAGCAAGCGATGTCGCGGCGCTGCTCGAAAGCCTGACGCCCACACTCACTCGATCCGATGCCAATCTGTTGTTGCTGATTGACCAATTTGAAGAACTCTTCCGCTTCGGACTGGAATCAGGCAAACGGGGCAATCGGGCCGAAGCCACATGTTTTGTCGAATTGATGTTGGCTTTGAGCGAACAGCGGCAATTGCCGATTTACGTGGTAATGACCATGCGGTCGGACTTCATCGGTGATTGCGACAACTTTTATGGCTTGCCCGAAGCCATGAACCGCAGCCAGTATTTGGTTCCCCGCCTGACCGACAAACAACTTCGCCAAGCTATCGAAGGCCCGATTCACTTGTTCGGAGCCAACATCACGCCGCGCCTGCTCGACCGTGTGCTGAACGATGTCGGCGACAAATCCGATCAACTGCCCGTGATGCAACACGCGCTGATGCGAACCTGGGAGCAATGGCAGAAAAGAGCGTTTGTAGTTCCGCCTTCAGGTGGCGGCGATTCTGAATCCGAAGCCAACCGCCTAAAGGCGCAACTACGAACGCCACTGGATGTTGAACACTACGAAGCCGTCGGCACACTGACCGAAGCCTTGTCGCGTGATGCTGAAGCTGCGCTGGAAAGCTTGAGCGAAGAAAACCAAAAAATCGCCGAGCGGATGTTTCAAGTCTTGACCGACACCGACGCGCGCAATCGGCAAATTCGCCGCCCGGCGCATTTGAGCGAACTTTGCGCCATTACCGGAACCGACCGCAAAACCATCGAAGCCATCATCGAAGAATTTTCCGGCAGCGGACGTTCCTTCCTCACCCAAACCAACGAAGCCGATCCGCTGATTAACATCTCTCACGAAAGCCTAATCCGAAACTGGGATAAGCTGAACGAATGGACAAACAAAGAAATTGAATCGAAAACAATATATCTGCGTATTGCCGATGCTGCGGAGTTGCACGAAAAAGGGCAAACTAGGTTGTGGACTGACCCGCAGTTACAACTGACACTGAACTGGCTTGAAGAGAACAATCCGAATCAAGCTTGGTCGAGCCGTTATGATCCCGCCTTTAACCGCGCGATGACATTTCTGGATGAAAGCAGGAAAGCACGTAATGCTGAGGTATTGGCAAAACAGCAGCAACAAAAAAAGGAACGCTATTTAACTATAAGCGGAATCGTTTTTGGAATTACTTCCGTGTTTCTAATTCTATTTGCTTGGCAACAAATGAAGCTGCGTGATGAAGCAGAAGTATCGAGTAAACAAATGCAGAAGTTAGTTAATGAAGTGACTAAGCAAGAACAAATCGCTCAGGAAATGGCAAAGGAATTGAATAATAAAAAGCTAGAGCTCGAAACAGCCATGAAGAATATGTCGCAGCAAAGTAAGAATAAAGTTGAAGCATTAGGTGCTGCGCTAAAAAATAGGGAGAAAATATTGCAGAGATTGAACGACAGGGAACGAAGGGAATACCTAGAGCGAGAAGCCAATTTGAGCAAAGGTGAAGCTGTCACTTATCGTCACCCAGTAGTCGGTAACATCTCATATAAGGGAAAACCAAATGGAACCGCAGTGATTTTAGGCGACTGGATTGATAAGAATACCGTTCCTGTAGATGCCCCAGAGTTAAAAGAAGTCGGCGTTCGGAACGTGAAACTTTACAAACCGGCAGCAATCCAAATGAAAGCGGCACTTAAGAAAATTAGGGAAAGGGGATTATTGAACCGTATCTCGTGGGTTGGCTCACTAAGGCTAGTCCCGCAGCTCGAGTTTATTGATATAAGCAGCCACTCACTTGGAATCGCATTCGACATTCGTATAAAAGGCAATTCCAATAGCCCAGATAGAGATTTGCGCGATTTGATCTCAATCTTCAAGGATTATAAATTTAAACAGGGAACCTCTGGCCCTCTTTGTATCCGATTAGATTCAGACATAATCCACTTTGAATACAAACCGTAAAATTGTGGCGGGCAGCGACGGATGCGGATGTGGCTCGGCAGCGGAACCGGTGAGCTTGGTCTATACTCGCCTTCAGTGCCCCACTATTTTCTGGAAAGATGTGTTGGTATGCGTGATCGAATTGTTGGCATTGTGTTGGTTTGGTTGCTCGCTCCGATGGGAGTGTGGGCGCAGGAAGCGACGGCTTCGCCAGCGGTGCGCGCGGTGCCGTTATATGAACAATGCAAAATGCTGGTCAGCGGTGGCGAAGCGGCTCCGAAAGCGATGGCGGCGTTGAAAGACAAAGACCCGCAGAAACGGGTCGAAGCCGCCCGGACGTTGGCCAAGTTGTGCGACAAGCGAGCGACGGAAGCGTTGATGACCGCGGTTCGAGATGAAACGCTGGCGGTGCGCGTGGCCTCGGTTGAAGCTCTGGGGCAGTTGGGCGATGAAGAAGCGATTGCTCCGTTGGTGGATGCGATTCCCGATCAGGATTGGCAGGTACGATGGGCGATGATTCGTTCGCTGGCTTCGTTTCAGAAATACCCGTCGAACAATGCCGTGTTGAATCTGCTGACCAATCCCGGCGACAAAAAAATCACCGACGAACACGATCTGCGCGTGCGTTGTTTCGGCATTCTGATGGTCAATCAATTGCGCGACGTGCGGTTTTCACGCAAAGCCATCAGCTTTCTGTTTGTGTTTCAGGATCACGAACGACCGGAATTTCGTCGCATAGCCGAAGAAACCGGCTTGGAATTGCGAAACACGCGCAACGGA
>JAEUQP010000865.1 GCA_016789645.1 Acidobacteriota bacterium
TTCGTTGCGAGAATTTTTGGCAGGTTGAAAGCGGTCTTCAGCGGGTTTCAGCGTTTTGTCGCCTACGGCCAGTCGGCTGACTCTGCGCGCGGCAACCAGATACTTTTCCAGCAACGCGGGCGACAGCGTCAGCACTTCGCCAATGTTGTCGAACCCATGCCCGGAATCATCCACCGGCAACCATTGTCCGGGTTGAATGTCCACCGCCAGCAAATCCCGAATCGCGTTGCTGTATTCGGCTCGATTCAAACGATGTGGCGCTGGGCGACCAGGATTCGGGTTGAGCCGCGCCGCGCGATCCAGCGACGATTCCAGCCACGTCACAAACGCTGCGGTTTCCGCGGATTCCGGCTGCGGAGCTTTCGCCGGAGGCATCTGGCCGGTGCGAACTTTGCGAAGCACTTTTTCCCAAATGTCCGCATCCGCGCCCAGGCGATTGAAATCCAAACCTTCCAGCACAATGCCGGCGGTCTTGGTTTTCTGGCTATGGCAACTGACGCAGTAATCGTTGATCAGCGCGCGCTGCGTTGCATTGGCTGCCGCTCGTTGCGCCTGCGAAGGCCGCGCGATCATTCCCGCCGCCAAGGCAACGGCAAACAAAATCAGCCCCAATTGCACCCGCTTTTTCTTCATCTTGATAAACCCGCCGACATGTTTTTTGTAGAAATCTGATAGATCGAAAGACGAAGACCCCAAACTGAAGGTTACAATCTGTACTGACGTTCCCGAAATAAAAACAAGGGGCGGTTCGGTATAACCGAATCACCGCCCCCGATAGGTTTGTAATGCTGTGCCGTTTCGAGCACCCCACCTACCGTACGACTTCCAGGAATCGGTAGTCATACATCCACCCTTCGCCTGGCGCGTCGCTCAATATGGCAATACGCCCCGTCGTGAGAAAGGCCAGCTTGAAAATCTCCCATTCCGTATCGGAGATCTTCCCTAATTGCGAGGTGACGCCCCCCTCTTCCCACACGATGACGACTTCCCGCCCGCCGGCAATCTCGAAGTTCCCCATGCGGGTAATCCGTCCATAATGCCAACTGAATTCACTCCCGGCCTGTTTGGCCTGAGCCACACCAATCGCTTCCGCACTGGTTTCACGGAATTGGGCAGAACCCTTCGCTGACTTTTTAGCTTTCTTACTTGCCATTTTTAATTGTCTCCTTTGTTATTTATTACCGCCCACATCTGGGGCGGCGGCTCATAATTTTCCGTAACAAAAATATAGATAAAACCGCTTGGCCGCTGATTCTCACGACCGGTGGCGGCGATAGCCTAAACTTATTTGCCTGGTATAAATAATGCAACCGCGTTGGCAGCACCACTACGCTGGAAAAATTACTCGGCCATACTAACGGCTTTGCCGCCATAACGCTACTGCTTCAAATGAGCGACTTTCGCTTTGCCTTTGGCATACACCGTCACCACAAACAAATCGTCATAGACCGATTCATCAATCGCCGGCGTAACATCTCCGCCCAAGGCTTTGATGAGTTCGGGAACGGTGTTGCTATGGCCGACGATCAAGGCATTGCCGCCACCGGAAGTCGCTCGTTCAGCCATTTCTTTCAAGTAATCCGGCGAAAGCTCTCGTCCAGCCATCTTGACCGGAACGACCGTAGCCGTGATGCCCAACTGCTTTGCCAGAGGCTCGGCGGTGTGTTTGGTACGAAGAAATTGCGACGTCAGAATGGTTTTGATGTCTGCCTTGCTCAGCTTTCGAGCCAAGTCATCGGCGCGCTTGGTTCCGGCTTCGGTCAGCGGCGGATCAGAGGCAGGCGCAGCAGCTTTTTCCGCATGCCGAACCAGGTAAACGGTCGTGACCTTGAATTCGCTCTGCGGCAAAGCGGCCATCGCCGTTCCCAGCGCACACAGCAAAACCAAAGAGACAACGGCAATCAGCTTGAACCAAGCGGATGATTTTGGAGATTGAGAACAACGAACGGTATTCATCGAAAAAATCCTTTGGTGGATTGAACAACAGAACACTACTTTTTCTTCTTCGCGGCTTTGGCGGCAGCCTTTTCGAGATTTTGTTGCACCCTGAACTTCACGATTTTGGTGATCAGCGTCAGCGGCAACCGTTTATCCAGCGGAAACTGCACCGTGCCTTTCGACGTTTCGTACCCGGCAAGCTCTTCCTGAAACGCCGCAATTCCGCCCGCTCCCGGATAAAAGCCGATGTGATTTTTGTAAGCCGCAAAATGCACCAGATTCCCGTGCAACTTGAGCGTCGGGATCATATAGCTGATCGCTTCTTCGGCCTTCGGCGCGGCTTTGCGGATCGTCGCGCGGATGGTTTCCAGCTTTTCCTGAACTTCAGGCGGAAAGTTGGCGATGTATTCATCTATGGTTTTGGGGGCAGATTGACTGGCTTTCATAGCTTGCTCCTAGTTCTTCTTCGCAGGCGGCAGGCGAAACGAACGTTCACCTATATGGCTATTTTCCAGTTGCTTACTTGTACGCCACACCAGCGCTTGCCGGACCTGCCAGCGGAATCACTTCGGTCTTCGTGAAGCCAACCTCGCGGCACCACCCTGAGAAATCGGCACCGGTGAAATCAAACGCATCTCCGAATTCGATCAGCATATTCAGCGACATCATCAAGCCAAAGGCGTTTTCGCGCCGTGCGTCGTCAATCAAGTGTTCAATTACGACGAAGGCTCCTCCGGGCGGCAGCGCGTCATAGGCGGCACGAATCAGGAACATCTTTTTCTCCAAATCCCAGTCGTGCAGGATCAATCCCATGGTGATGACATCGGCTTTGGGCAATGGATCGGCAAAGAAATCTATTGGCTGTGCGGTGACGCGATCTGCCAAACCCGCCACTGCGATTTTT
>JAEUQP010000062.1 GCA_016789645.1 Acidobacteriota bacterium
AATCAATTGCGCGACGTGCGGTTTTCACGCAAAGCCATCAGCTTTCTGTTTGTGTTTCAGGATCACGAACGACCGGAATTTCGTCGCATAGCCGAAGAAACCGGCTTGGAATTGCGAAACACGCGCAACGGATATCACGAATTGGCAGGGATTTTGAAACAACACGCTTACCCTGATTTTCGTCGCAAGGCAGCGTACTGGCTGGGCAAGTTTGGAACCGAAGAAGCGCGCGCGGTGTTGCAGGAAGCCGCCGCAACCGACAAAGATCCCAGCGTGCAAAAAGCGGCTCAGGATGCGCTGGGCAGGAAGTGAAAGTGTACGGCAGATTTTCCAATCTGCCGGTGTTCAGTTTGGAAAGTCTCAGGGCAGGTTAGAAACCTTGCCACACATTGTCAGTTGGAATAAGGGATAGGGCAGATTGGAAAATCTGCCCTACGTTTTTTTTCTCAGGCGTGGTGTTCCTGCAAACTGATGACGCTCAGCTTGCCGTCTTTTTTCATCGAGGCAATGGCGCTTGCGGCGGCGTTGGCTCCAGTCAGTGTGGTGAAGGTTACGACGTTGTATTGCATGGCGGCTCGGCGAATGGCGCGTTCGTCGTAAAACGAAGCGCGACCCAGCGGCGTGTTGACGATCAAATCAATCTCGTCGCTTTTGATCAGGTCCACCACGTTCGGACGGCCTTCGTTGACTTTGTACACGCGTTCGGCGGGAACGCCTGCGTCGCTCAAAAAGCCTGCTGTTCCACGCGTCGCCACGATCTTGAAGCCGAGTTCGTGAAGCCGTTTGGCAATGCGAACCGCGTTCTTTTTGTCGTTGTCGTTGACGCTGATGAACGCCGTGCCTGTGGTTGGCAACGTGGCGTTGGCTCCCATCTGCGCTTTGGCAAAAGCCGCGCCGAAACTGTCGCCGACACCCATCACTTCCCCGGTCGAACGCATTTCCGGCCCCAGCACCGGATCAACTCCCGGAAACTTCACGAACGGAAACACAGGCTCTTTGATGAAGAAACTGCTGACCGTCAATTCGTCGGGCAGATTGAATTCGGAAAGTTTGCGACCGGTCATGACACGCGAAGCAATTTTGGCCAGCGGAACTCCAGTAGCTTTGGACACAAACGGAACCGTGCGCGACGCGCGCGGGTTTACTTCCAGCACGTACACGATGTCGTCTTTGATGGCGAACTGAATGTTCATCAATCCGCGCACGTCCAACGCCTGAGCCAGTTGGCGCGTGTATTTGCGCATCGTGTCCAGATGTTCGGGTTTGACCATGTACGGCGGCAACACGCACGACGAATCGCCGGAGTGAATGCCGGCTTCTTCGATGTGTTCCTGAATGCCGGCAATCACGCAGCGTTCGCCATCGGACAGCGCGTCCACGTCCACTTCAAAAGCGTCTTCCAAAAACCGATCAATCAGAATCGGTTTTTCCGGCGAAGCCTCGACGGCGTTTTTCATGTACAAATCCAGACTGGTTTCGTCGTAGACGATCATCATTGCGCGTCCGCCCAACACGTAACTCGGACGCACCAACACGGGATAACCGATTCCGGCGGCCACGCGTTTGGCTTCTTCGACGGTTACGGCGGTTCCGTTGACCGGTTGCGGAATGTTCAAATCGGCAATCAGTTTGCCGAATCGTTTGCGGTCTTCGGCCAGGTCAATGGATTCCGGCGACGTGCCGATGATCGGAACTCCGGCTTTGTGCAATCGCATTGCCAGATTCAGCGGAGTCTGGCCGCCGAATTGGACAATCACGCCTTCCGGTTTTTCCAGTTCGACGATGTGCATCACGTCTTCAAACGTCAGCGGTTCGAAATACAACCGGTCGGACGTGTCGTAATCGGTCGAAACGGTTTCCGGGTTGCAATTGACCATGATCGTTTCGTAACCGTCTTCTTTCAGCGCGAACGCCGCGTGGCAACAGCAATAATCGAATTCGATTCCCTGGCCGATGCGATTCGGGCCGGAACCCAGAATCATGATTTTGCGACGGTCGGTCGGAGCGGCTTCGCATTCGGTTTCGTACGTCGAATATAGATACGGCGTGTGCGATTCGAACTCGGCTCCGCAAGTGTCCACGCGTTTGTACACAGGTCGAACGCCTGCGGCCAAACGTTTGGCGCGTACCTCGTCTTCGGTGGTTTTCAGCAAATCAGCAAGGCGCGCATCGGAAAAGCCCATCCGTTTCGCCGAACGAATTTGCTCAGCCGAAAGCGAAGCCAAATCTTCTTCCTTGATCGCTTCCTGCATATCCACCACCTGGCGAAGTTGCGTCAAAAACCACGGATCAATGCCGGTCAATTCGTTTAACTCTTCGATTGTCCAACCGCGCTCGAACGCCGCGTGAATGTAATGAATGCGCTCGGAGTTGGGAATGATGAGTTTGCGGCGCAAGGTTTCGTCGTCCACG
>JAEUQP010000925.1 GCA_016789645.1 Acidobacteriota bacterium
CGGACAAATCCATCCCGACCAGCGCGTCAATGATTGCCACGCGAATGGGCGAGGTCGCATCTTCCCGAAATCCGAGTTGCACCAGCGCCACGCGCTCGGCGTCACGATCCCACCAATTGATGGTTTCGATGTCGAGCGCCAACGCCGACGCAGAGTTCAGCCGTTCGATCAATGCCGCCAGATTGTGTTGATCCGCAACGTATTCGACCGTTTGATTCACCATTGTCGTTATCTTCATTGATCGTTGGTCGGCGAGCAAGCCTTCGCCGCAGACTTTTTTGCAACAGTTGTAACCTTTCGGGTTGCTGATTCGTGATACCGGCGAAACCTGGTTGTTATTTCAAGAAGGAGAATGACGATGAGCAAAAACGTGATTGTAATCGGAGGCGGATTGGCGGGATTGGTGGCCGCCAACTTTGCCGTCAAGGCCGGAGCCAAGGTTACACTGTTTGAAAAATCCCGCTCGATTGGCGGACGAGCAGCGACGACCGAAAAACATGGCATTCAATTCAATCTGGGGCCGCACGCGCTTTACCGTAGCGGTCAGGCGTACAGAATTCTGCATGAACTGGGCGTTGAAGTTTCCGGTGGGATTCCCAAAGTCGGCGGCACGGTTGGAGTCCGCAACGGACGAAAACACTTGCTGCCGAGCGGAGCGTTGACCTTGCTGACAACCGGCTTGTTCAATCTTTCTGCCAAGCTGGAAGCGGCGCAGGTATTGGGTTCGTTGTTAAAAATTGATGCGGAAAAATTCAATCATTTATCCGTGCGCGAATGGTTGGACAAAGAAATTCGCACCGAAGATTTGCGGCTGTTTCTACAAGCCTTTTTCCGGCTCGGCACGTATGCCAACGATCCCGAACGCCAAAGCGCCGGGTTGGCGCTGGCTCAATTTCAGATGGCATTGAATGAATCTGTGTTTTATGTCGACGGAGGTTGGCAGGTATTGGTGGATGGTTTGCGCGCCAAAGCCGAATTGGCAGGCGTCAAAATCGTCGCCGAAGCTCGCGTGGAAAAAGTCGAACGCAGCCAATCCGGCAAAGTCATCGGTGTGCGATTGGCCGACGGTTCGCGGCAAGCGTCGGACGCCGTCATCATCGCCGCCAGTCCAAACGAAGCCGACCAGTTGATCGAAGGCGAACCAACGCTGCTCAACGAATGGGCGAAGAAAGCCATTCCGGTCAAAGCCGCGTGTTTGGACATTGCGTTGGAACGATTGCCGGAACCACAAACGACCTTTGCGCTGGGCATTGATCGTCCGTTGTATTTGTCCGTGCATTCGGCGGCGGCAAAGCTTGCGCCGGAAGGACAAGCAATGATTCACGTGGCGATGTATCTGGGTTCGGAAGCTCCCGCCGATGCGAAAGCCGTTGAGCGCGAGTTGGAGGCATTGCTCGATCTGGTTCTGCCGGGTTGGCGCTGGCTCAATTTCAGATGGCATTGAATGAATCTGTGTTTTATGTCGACGGTGGTTGGCAGGTGTTGGTGGATGGTTTGCGCGCCAAAGCCGAATCGGCAGGCGTCAAAATCGTCGCCGAAGCTCGCGTGGAAAAAGTCGAACGCAGCCAATCCGGCAAAGTCATCGGTGTGCGATTGGCCGACGGTTCGCGGCAAGCGGCGGACGCCGTCATCATCGCCGCCAGTCCAAACGAAGCCGACCAGTTGATCGAAGGCGAACCAACGCTGCTCAACGAATGGGCGAAGAAAGCCATTCCGGTCAAAGCCGCGTGTTTGGACATTGCGCTGGAACGATTGCCGGAACCGCAAACGACCTTTGCGCTGGGCATTGATCGTCCGTTGTATTTGTCCGTGCATTCGGCGGCGGCAAAGCTCGCGCCGGAAGGACAAGCAATGATTCACGTGGCGATGTATCTGGGTTCGGAAGCTCCCGCCGATGCGAAAGCCGTTGAGCGCGAGTTGGAGGC
>JAEUQP010000973.1 GCA_016789645.1 Acidobacteriota bacterium
GCCAACACCAACGCCAGATGGCGCAATGTCGCTGCCAAAAACTCGCTGCTGTGATTGAGCCAAAACTCGAAAAGGCGCATAAGCAAAGAATGAAATCTGAATGATGAAGTAGGAAGGTAAGAAGTTAATTCATCATTCATCCTTCAGCATTCATCATTCGTGGAAGTGCGTCGAGAAAGATTTTGACTTCGGGATTGTTCGACCGTGCGATTTCACCCGGCGGAGCCAGCGCAGCCAATTTGCCTGCGGCCAGCACGCCGAGCTTGTCGCCCAGCGCAAAGGCTTCGCCCATGTCGTGCGTGACGCAGACGATGGTTTTGCGAACGTGCGATTGGATGCGATGAAATTCGCGGTGCATTTCGGCTCGTGTCAGCGGGTCGAGCGCGCCGAACGGTTCGTCCATCAGCAGAATCGGCGGATCGGCAGCCAAGGCACGCGCCACACCGACGCGTTGCCGTTGTCCGCCCGAAAGTTCACGCGGAAATCGGTCGCGGAATTTCGCTGGTTCCAAACCAACCAGTTCCAGCAGTTCGTTCACTCGTTGATGGATTTTAGATTCCGGCCAATTTTCCAGGTGAGGAACGACAGCGACATTGCGGCCAATGGTCATGTGGGGGAACAACCCAACTTCCTGCAATACGTATCCGACGCGACGGCGAAGCTGAATCGGATTCCAATCGGTGGTGGCGCGACCTTCGATGCGAACAACGCCAGCTTGCGGCAACAGCAATCGGTTGATGAGTTTCAGGATCGTCGTTTTGCCCATCCCGCTGCGACCAACCAGAGCCAGCGTTTCGCCTTGTTCGATAAGCAGCGAAAACTCGTCCAGGATGGCTGCGCCGCCCGCGTGGCGAAACGTGACTCGATCAAATTCGATTGCCGGTTGAGACATGAAAACCAATCTCACCGCAAAGACGCAAAGAACGCAGAGGAAGCGCAGAGCTTTTTGACATTCCTCTGCGTTATCTCTGCGGCACTCTGCGCCTTTGCGGTGAAAGAAACTCGGTCGAACAAATCAATTTGAGAAAACGTCAAACGCCTATCGGATTGCCGCATTTGCTGCAAAAACGCGCCGCGCGAACGATCTGCGTTCCGCAATTCGGACAAATCGAAGCCGTTGCTTCGGGTTGCGCGGGAGAATCGAACAGCGGCGGTGGCGGCGTCGGAAAAGCTTGCGGCGCGTAATTGGTCGGATATTGCGGCTGGTTGTTGAGGAAGCTGCGCGCGCCTGCGACTCCGAAAATGTCACGATAAGCAATGGCCGTAATCGTAAATTGCAGCGGCAACGTTGCCAGAATCCCAACGTAACAGGCAATGCTGCCAAGCCCCGCCAAAATTTGAACGACCAAGGCAAACAAGGTGAATATAAACCAGTGGCCTTTGGTCGCGTTGAAACTCATGCTCAAGGCTTCGCCGATGCCCACACGGCGTTCGACAATCAACGGCACCGCGAAAAACAAAAGTCCTGACACGACATACGCCGGAAGAATACAAAACAACGCGCCCAGCATTGTGAAAAATGCTGTGGCAATGATCGCACCCAGCACTTGCGGAAAGATGTCGCCGCCGGAAAACACATCGCCAACCGAAATCGGTTCGCCGCGTAATTGCTTGAACGCTGTTTTGTACAATCCGGCCGCAAAGAACGGCCCCGCCAACAGTGAAAACACAACTATTCCGAATACCATCGGAAAAAACAGCGCCGGCAATTCAGGCGGCTGATCGGGTGTGGTGACAGCCTGCGCTTGAATCGAAAGCATCATCAACACAAACGGCACAAACGGAATCAAAAAGATTCCACCCACAACCAGGATTTGCAGCACCCAAACCTGCCATTTGTCTGCAAACATTTGCCAGCCTTCGCCGATCCATTCACCCCAGCGCACATTCGCCACAGGTTGTTCTTGCATGAAATTCTCCTACGGGGGGCCGTGTTGTTGTTCAGGCTTTGACGCCTGCTTCCGCCAGATATTCGCGCATCACTTTGGCGTAATGCGGAAAGGCGATTTCCGGGTCTTCGATTTCCGGATGCCAACGTTTTTCCCACTCAAAACAGTAATAACCACGATACCCATTTTTGACCAAAATCTTGACGGTCTCCTTGACCGGGACTTCGCCGGTTCCGACCAGCACATAACGACGACCGGTCCCTTCGGGACGGGAATCTTTCAGATGCGTGTGCCGGGCATATTTGCCAAGCTGTTTGAAGGTGTCAGCGGGTTGTTCCTTGCCGCTGACAAAGGTGTGATGCGCATCCCACAACAACGCCGTCGTTGGACGATTGACGCCTTTCAAAATCCCCAGCAGGGATGGCGACGTCGTGAATTCATCGTGCGATTCAATCAACAAAGTCACGCCGCTGCCTTTGGCATGTTCGTGCAATTCCTGAAAACCGACCACAATGCGTTTGGTGGCGTCTTCCATTGTTTGGCCTTTCAGCAATTGACCGCCGAATACGCGCACGTACGGGGATTTCAATTGGTGAGCCAGATCAATGAAACGTCGCGCTTCGTCCAGTTGCGCCGGACGTTTGGCCGGATCAGCTTCGCCCAATCGCGCCGAAGCCCCAAGGTCGGAAATTTTCAGTCCCAACGCCGCCAGGTCTTTCAAACTTTCGGCCAACTTTGCGCCCGTGAATTGGGGCGATTTCGGCAAATCCATTTCGTTCAAAAGCCCGCGAAGTTCCAAGGCCGCATATCCGTGTTGAGCCGCGTGATCCAGAATCTGTTTCCATTCCCATTTCGGACAGCCGAGCGTCGAAAATGCGATGGGCAAACGTTTGGTTTGGTCGGCAGCACGACCCGCCGCGCGGAGAATTGCCGGAGCCGCAATTGCTCCCGCCAACGAATGGGTGAATTGTCGTCGAGTGATTGTGTTCATAAATTGTCCGGTGAAGTGAAATTGTGAGCAGCGATTTCGATTCAATCGCCCGCAAGACGCGCGCATACTAGCTTGGCTGTGTAAGCGCCGCAAGCTTTTGGCAGTCAAACACATCAGCCAATTAGCATCTTTGAAATCCGGTTTTTCGCGTGGTAGGATGCGCCCGCTTTTTCAGGTCATGGGTTACGTTTGATTGACCTGCAAAAGAGTTCCTTCCCAAATTGCGGAGAGCTGGCAGAATGGCTATTGCACCGGTCTTGAAAACCGGCGTCCGAAAGGGCATGGGGGTTCGAATCCCTCGCTCTCCGTCTTTCACATTTCTGCAACCTCTTCCCGTCAATCCTTAATCTGAACCTGTTCGAGCCGGGAAAAATTTATCCTCTTCTTCCAACACTTTGAGGGACCGAGCGAATCATGTACGGTTACTCAACCCGTAAACCAGCGTTTCACAATTCAAAGTCCCGCAAACCAAGAGCAGGCAAGAACCGGTCATGGTATCTTGCCTGCCTGTTTCGTTTTCAAACTTTCAACATCGAAAATTTCTTTCTTTTTCACCAAACAAAATCGAATTGTCAGGTCATCTTTATCAGTGAACATCCGTTTTGTGTTGCTGCATTCGATTTCCGAGAACGAATAACTTCATGGACGACCGTCAGGCCATAGAACATTTTCTACTGACGCGAACGGCGGATGCTTTTTGTGCGCTGTTTGAATTCGTGTATCCGCGTGTGCGGCGTTATTTTTTGTTGCGCGGGATGGAAGCCGGAGAAGCCGAGGATTTGGCGCAAAACGTGATGGTCATTGTGTATCAGCGCGGCGGCGAAGTTCGTGATCGGGAACTGTTTCACGGCTGGTTGTTTCAAGTGGCGAAAAACGAATTGACGCGCCATTGGCGGCAACAACAAACCCGCCAACGCATTGCGCCGATGGAACCGTTGAGTGAAGAACTTGCCGAACGCCTGGTGACGGAAATGAAACTGGCGCTGCATTCGGAATTCGCCGAGTGGATGACTTGCCTGGAACCGGCAGAACGCGACCTCGTCATCCTGCG
>JAEUQP010000979.1 GCA_016789645.1 Acidobacteriota bacterium
CGCTTGCGCTGCCGGAGCCTGGTGGACAGTGTTTGGCCCGGTGTTGATGACGTTTCTGTTGCTGAAAGTTTCCGGCGTGGCGATGCTGGAACGCAGCCTGACGAAAACCAAACCTGAATACGAAGCTTACGCGCGACGAACAAATGCGTTTTTGCCGTGGTTCCCAAAACGCTAAAACTCGAACACAAAATTTTTCAGACAGGATGGACATGATTTTTTCAAGATGAGCAGGATAAAGATGGCAGTCTGATTGGCTGCCATCCGGTAATCATCTTGTTCATCCTGAAAAAAATCCTGTAAATCCTGTTTTGGTAAACTGTCCCAAGAATGACTTACAACTACGAATACCCACGCCCCGCAGTCACGGTTGATCTGGTGATTTTCACCATTGCCGAAAACGACCTGAAAGTCCTGCTGATTCGGCGCGGCGGCGAACCGTACAAAAACCGTTGGGCGTTGCCCGGCGGTTTTGTCGAAATTGATGAATCGCTGGAAAAAGCCGCTGCGCGCGAACTGCAGGAAGAAGCCGGCGTTTCCGGCGTGTACCTGGAACAGCTTTACACCTTTGGCGATCCGAAACGCGATCCGCGCGGGCGGGTCATCAGCGTGTCGTATTTCGCGCTGGTGGATGCCGAACAGCAGCGAATCCGCGCCGCTTCGGACGCTACCGAAGCCGAATGGCATTCCGTCTTCGATCCGAAGCTCGGGGCGAAATTGGCGTTCGATCACAAACAGATTCTGGATTACGCGGTGTGGCGGTTGCGGAACAAGATCGAATGGACAACGGTGGGATATGAGTTGCTACCCAAAAAATTCACGCTGTCGGAATTGCAGCGCGTGTATGAAATCATATTGCAGCGTCCGGTGGACAAACGGAACTTCCGCAAAAAGATTCTGGCGCAAGGCCAAATTCGGGAATTGAATGAAACGCGCACCGACGGCGCGCATCGCCCGGCCAAGCTGTATTCTTTCCGAGAAAAGTGAAAGCTTTTATCCACGAAGCACACGAAGAATCACGAAGAAAAACAAAGTCATAGTGGTTCCCTTCGTGCTTTCTTCGCGTTCCTTCGTGGATAAGAATTGTTTTGACAGTTACCAACCCTTGTAAGCCAATCCCAACAACCCCAGCCCGGCAATCAACCGATAGACGATGAACAGCAAGGTCGAATTGCGCCGCAGATAGCTGATTAAAAATGCGATGCTGGCGTATCCGACAATTGCCGAAACCAAAGTGGAAACAGCCAGATTCACCATGCTGGTGCTGTCGCCGAGGATATGAAATGCTTCGCGCAATTCCAGCAATCCGCTGGCCGCAATGATGGGAATCGAAAGCAGGAAGGAAAATCGCGCGGCGGCTTCGCGGCTCATGCCGGCAAACAAGGCCCCGGCAATGGTCGTCCCTGAACGCGACGAACCGGGAATCAGCGAGAAAACCTGAAAAACGCCCACGACCAGGGCTTCGCGCAATCCGGCGTGTTCCATTTCGCGGCGTTTGTTGCCGACCTGTTCGGCGATCCACAAAATCACCGCCCAGACGACCATGCTGGTTCCAATCACCCACAAGCTTTTGGTCAAACTGCCTTCAATGATTTTTTTCGCCAGCAAGCCCGCCAATCCCGCCGGAATCGAGCCGATGATAATCAACCAGCCCAGTCGGGCAGCTTTGCGCGCCGTGTAGCCGCGATTGCCGCGTTGCCCCTGCAACCACAACAGATTTCCCTGCACCCAGCCCAGCGTGATGGTCAGAATGTCGTTCAGGAAATAAATGATGACGGCGGCCAGCGTTCCCAACTGAATCACGGCGATGAATGCCGTAATTTGTTCAGGAGACATACCGCCGGGTTTATCCAACCCCATCAATTTTTGAGCGAGGATCAAATGCCCGCTGCTGCTGATGGGAATGAATTCGGTCAGGCCCTGAATGATGCCTAGGATGATTGCCTGGAGGAGGTTCATTTGAATTCTGGGTTTTGAATTTTGGATTTTGGATTCAGCCAATCATTCAGCATCCAAAATCCAAAACCAAAAATTACTACTTCAGCTTGCTCAACAAATAAGTTTCGAGTTCGTTGATGGCGACGCGCACCTGCTGCATCGAATCACGCTCACGGATGGTGACAGTATTCGCCGCCGCCGGATCTTTGCCTTCGCCCAATGTGTCGTAATCCACGGTGATGCAAAACGGAGTGCCGATTTCATCCTGGCGGCGATAGAGCTTTCCGATGGCCGCCGTGTCGTCGTACACCGCGCGCAAAACCGGTTGCAGATCACGCTTGATCTGTTTGGCGACCTCGACAATGCGCGGTTCGTTTTTCTTCAGCGGAAAGACCGCGACTTTGATCGGAGCCAGTTGCGGATGCAGTTTCAACACGACGCGCGTGTATTCATCGCAAAGTTTGCTGGCGACTTGGCGGACTTTTTTCAGCAATTCGATTTTGTCCGCGCCGGGCAAATTGCAGGCGTCTTCCACATCCAGCAAAGTTTTCGGCAATCCAGCGTCGGCAGCTTCCAGAGCCGCTTGAATCGCTTTCAGTTGATCGCCAGTCGGAACG
>JAEUQP010001029.1 GCA_016789645.1 Acidobacteriota bacterium
AAAGCCGTTGGCGATTCTGAAATTCTTGCCGTACACTGCCGCTCGTTCTCCACTACCACCACGAACCTTAACAAGGGAGCAAAAAGCATGCGGATTCGATTGATGGCGCTGCTGCTGGGCGTAGCCCTCTGCGGCGGTTTGCTGTTTACCGTTACGTCAACTGCACAATCACAAGGCCAGTCCATCGTTGACCTGTTGCCCGCCGCGTTGCGCGAACAGGGGCAGACGATTCTCAACCACACCAACGAACGCGAACGCGCGCGGTTGGCCGGAGATTTGGCCAGAAAAGACCCGGCGGGCGCGATGGAGTTTCTGTTGAAACTTCTTTCAACCGATGCGTCGCCGCAAGTTCGCACCAGCATCCTTGACCGGCTCGGCAGACAGCCGCATCCGGCGGTTCGGCAGGCGCTGCAAGAGCGTGTCTTGTCCGATGCCGACACGAATGTAGCCATGCTGGCGCTGGAACGATTGCGCACCCAACACACACAGGATTTGGCACGATTGCTTAATCAACGCATTGAACAGGCGCGCGCCAAAGGCGATGAAACGGCGTTACGCCAGTTGGGGCAGGAACAGGAGCGCTGGATTTCGCTGGTCAGAGGCACGATGTTGCCTTCGTTTATGCGAGTTGCGCCGGATCGCTTTTCGCTGAAAGCCGAAGAGCAGCCGATTCGCGTGCTGGCCTTTGGCGATTTCGGCACTGGATCGAAAGAGCAAAAACAGGTGGCGGCGGCGATGTTGCAGTTCCATCGCCAAACGCCCTTCGATTTTGCCGTCACGCTGGGCGACAACTTTTACAGCTATGGCATGGAAAGCACGAACGATCCGCGCTGGAAAACCTGGTGGGATGAGCTTTATGACCCGCTGGGCATCAAGTTTTACGCTACGCTGGGCAATCACGACTGGGGATTTGCCGACAGCCCGGTTTCGGAAATTCTTTATTCCAAACAAAGTCCCAGTTGGCGAATGCCTGCGCCGTATTACACCTTCACTGCCGGGCCGGTGCAGTTCTTTGCGCTCGACACCAACGAAGTTTCCGAAGCGCAATTGTTTTGGTTGAAGGACGGATTGGCCAACAGCAAAGCGCTCTGGAAAGTGGTCTACGGCCATCATCCGATCTATTCCGCCGGAGCGCATCAGGACAATCCGGGATTGATTCGGCGTCTGTTGCCGGTGTTGAAAGGAAAAGCGGATGTGTATCTGGCTGGTCACGATCACGATTTGCAGCATTTGAAAGCCGAAGACGGTGTGCATTTCTTTGTCGCCGGAGGCGGCGGCGCTGGCATTCGTCCGATCAAAGCGTACGAACGATCCTTGTTTGCCAAATCCGCCCACGCGTTTGCAGTGTTGGAGGCCAACGCCAAACAACTCAAACTGCGGTTTGTGGATACGTCGTTGAATCAATTGTACGAAGCCGCGTTGACGAAATCCGGCCAGGTTGCAGTGCTGGAATCTTCCCGCTGACAATTTTTCATAGCTGAGCATCAGGAAAGGAAATCAATGCAGAATTTTTCAAAAATTACGTTTGTCTTGTTGATTGCAAT
>JAEUQP010001030.1 GCA_016789645.1 Acidobacteriota bacterium
CGAAATAGAGTCCGGCTGCGCCCAATGCTTTGTATCGGTAATTCCACAGGCCGCCTGTCAAATTGGCTGATTCCGCAAAAATCTCTGCTTCCAGCCAGACAAAAAGGCGAACAATTACAAAACAGACAAAATACCAACCGAAGAAATTTGCCAGCGTGATGCCGAAATAGCTGCCGCCTCCGGGATAGTAATAAATCTTGCCGAGAAACCACCGGTCGCCGAGCAACGCCACCGGATCAATGATGATGTCCAGATACATCATCAAAAACGGCGCGAGGAAATTTGTCGCCCAGGTTTGCCGGACTTCGTCGGCATTCACAGCCTGCACGTCGCGCCAACTTACGCGCAGTGGCGCAAGCAATGTAGTTGCCAGTTCCCAACTGACGTAACTCAAAAACGTAAACGAGAGCGAGTCCATAAACGGGACCCCGGCGATCCACAATTCTTTGTCGCTGGTCGTGTTGATGTAATAGTACAACCCGAACGGAAATCCGGTTGCGGCAACGGCAGAACTCCATTCACACAAAAACGCGACGACAAACGCCAGGCAGGAAAACAGCGCCGTCCGTTTCCAACCGATGTGGGTGATTGCCAGAAACAGGTAACACGCCAGAAAGACAAAAACGTAAGGGCGATAAGCGATAGTCGAGAAGAACAGATAGAAAAAGTGGAGCATTGGTGGCGAGCGTTACGGGCAGGTGAAAGAAAGCTGGCAGCAACCCGTGCCGCCAGCTTTGCTTTTTGATTATTTCACTCGTTTCAACTTCACTAAGCGCCCGGACAGATTCCATTCAGAAACATACAAATTGCCTTTGCTGTCCCAGGTGATTCCGTGCGCGGCAATGAACTGGCCATCCACCCATTGATCGGGCGGAATACGATTGGTCGCCTGTTTTTTATCATTTCCGCTATCCCCCAGGTGCGTGACCAGTTTGTTATCTTTATCGAGAATCGTCACCCGTCCTTTCAAGTCGCCAACGGCCACATCCGTGCCGCGGATGCTGAGCACCGAAGGCAGGCGCAAAAAGTCATTCTCCGTTCCATCCACTGTCTTGATGTGTTTGCCTTCCAGCGAAAACCACTGCAACCGATGATTCGCGCGGTCGGTCACCAACACAGTTGGTTCCTTGCCCCGCCGGTCAATAATGATTTTGTGCGGCGTGCTGAATTTTCCTTCTTCTTTGGCTTGGGTACTTTTGCCGCCCCAGGAACTCAGATATTCGCCTTTGGCGTTATAACGATGCACGTAATTCGCGCCGTAACCGTCCGTTACGTAAAAATCTCCGTTCGGCGCAACCGTGATCCCCGTGGGTTTGAATTGTGTCTTGTCTTTGTAAATACCGGATTTCTCGGGATAGCCTTTCACCCAGATCACTTCTCCCGAGGTGGTAATTTTGGCGAACTCATTACGAAACAAACTGACCAGGTAAATGAATTCCTGCTTGCCTTCCCTGTTCAATTGCATGTCGTGGGTGCCGTTGCCGTCCTTATCCGGTTTCCACTCTTTGCCGATAGAGCGAATGTACTTGCCCTCTTGATCGAAAACGGCGATTGCCGCATCGCTGTCAGTGCTGAAGTAGATTTGATTCTTCGAGTCCACGACGACTCCGCCGTGAGTACTTCCCAGCTTCATCCCTTCGGGCAGTTTGCCCCAGCCGCGGACCCATTCGTATTTGTGATTGCCCGCGCCAAGGATGATCGGGTCTTCAACTCGCGAACGAGCTTGAGCGGAAAACAGAGATTGAGGCGCAATCGCCGAAGCGGCCAGCCCGGCCCCCAATCCAGCCAGAAAAGTCCGGCGATTGAGTTGGTCATGCTCCAAGTGAGACATCAGGAACCTCCAGTGGTTGTTTTGATTTTGAAGTGAAGATTGCGAGCCGT
>JAEUQP010001034.1 GCA_016789645.1 Acidobacteriota bacterium
TACCGATTCAAACACGCCCAGCCCAAACGTCTGCGTCAACGGCGAACCCACGCCGTCAAACATCGCATACGCTCCCGCCGCTTCTATCCAGCAAGCTCCGCTGTCGGGGAAGAATTTGGCGCGCGCTTCGACAAATTCGGCGTTGGCGCTCGCCTCGGTGCGCTCCAGACGCCGCGACAAGGTCAGGTCGGAAAAGATGAAGGCGCGTTCGATTGTGTTAGCCATATTGTCTTCCTTTTTCAAGATAGAATGAGCCACTGCAAAAGCAAGGACAGTGAAATAAACGATACAAATTTGTACTACTTATTTCAGAGTAAGGTTCAGATAGGAACGGTGACTTTGATGGCTTCGTAAAGATCAACGCCTACATCAGGCGTTTTGATCGTGACGATAAAACAGTAGCGTGTTCGGCGGTCGTATTTCTGTTTGGAGCGAAGGCTTTTCCACCAGCCACTAACCGGGAAAACGGCTATTTGTCCTTTGTCTGCCAGTTGGGCTGCTGTCCCTTTCCAGATGTCTGAATGCAATGAGCCGCGAGTGCGAAGTTTCGGGCCGATGCACCAGTTTCGAATATCACCGGAGTTTGAGCCGCTGGCTGAAGTTTCATCGCGCATCAACTTGTTGATTCGCCTCAGAAATCGGTCTGCTGACTCTTCAGGCTTTTTTACTTCAAAGCGCAAACCGTGTGATTGATAGCCGGCAGGATGGTTGGCATTGCTCTCGTTTCGTTGCGGTTTAGGCTCGACGAAATAGGAAAGCGTCACGCGCATCTCAACTAGCGTTTCGCCCAAGCGTTGTAATTCAGCGCGCGGCCACGGTAGTTCGTGCAACTTCATCTCATTGGTTTTGACATCGCTGCCAGCCAGATAAAAAGGCTGGATTTCGTCCTGCGCGATCAAGGTGAGCGAATTTCTTGCACCGTGTAAAGCGCTAGCCAAACGCGGTACACCATAACCATAGACGCGCAACAAGTCTTGCTTTTGTTGCTGATTGGCTGCCCACAGATCAAATGGCAACATTGCCGATGTCCATTCTGCCGAGTGAACGAGCAACCCGCGTACTGTTTCAGGCCAAAAGTCTGGATACTCCGCCATAATCTGCGCACACATTCGCGCTGCCTGAGCGGTCGCGGCACTTGTGTCTCCGGTGAGCGCGAATAATCGGTTTTGCCAGTTGAGATGAGTCGTGAGCAGGCGTAACGATTCGAGTTCCCAGAGTTCAGATTCTTCCGGATGCCTCCCAAGGTTTCCACCTTCAAAAACTACATCTGGTTTGAAAGGCCATTTGGTCGCTCCCCAGAGACATGATGTCGTGCTACGCGGGCATAAACTGCCGAGAGGCGCGAGTGGTCTCCAGCCCGGCGACGCCGTTGCATCAATACTAACTTTTTCAGTGTAAGCGCCAACCGTCAGTGCATTCCATGCCTGTCCAGGGTCGTGAATCTCATCTGTGACGTTTTTGTCGGGATAATCTCCGGGCGCTTTTTCATTCGCATTCCCAGCAGCAATTACGATCAACCGCCGTTGTTGATCTTCTTCCTGCGCGCCCGAAACATACTGATCGAGTGCCGCCGACCAGGAAGAAGGGCGACCACGATCTCGGCCATCTTTTGCACTGGTCATTAGCGCATAAACACGCTCTCGTTCCGGGGCGAATACCTCAGCCCGCGCCATGCATTCGGTAGTGATGGCACCGTAAAGTTGCGGATCATTTTTACCAGTCGGCGGCAACAGCTTGACCGACTCAAGGCGATGTTGGAGCGGCACAGGCTCAGCCGAGAGAAATAATTCAGTCAGATCGCCAAACAAGCTCAACCCTGCCATTTCAGTTCCGTGACCGTGGTGATCACTGACGCCCCAGCTTTGGTTATAGGCGTCCATATCCTCCGCGCGTAGACTGTGTTGAAGCAGCGGATGTTCCCGATTGACGCCTGTGTCGAGCAGGCAAACTGCGGGAGCATCTGCGGGCGGTGGAACGATGCGTTGGTTGGCGTCATCTACCCATTCGAGTTCACCGCGATAATCAAGGTTGATGAAGAACTCAGCCGTTTCCTTTGCTCTCCGCACTTCCGCCAGCGCGTTTAGCAAATAAATTGACTGTGTAAGTTGCGCAGCGGTGGCTCTTATCAAAAGCACGGTCGTATCGGGAAACGCCAACTCGCTTTCGCTGATTGTCAGTCGAGACTGCGCGGCTTGTTCGCGCACGATTTCCACTACCTGCAAATTTTCTTCGGGTGTGCCGTCCGTACGAAGCCAGATTTCCCACCACAGCAGTTCGTCAGAAGATGGAAAAGCGTCCGCTTCCGTCCATAGTGAGCGGAGCGTAGCCAGGCGGATGTTGGAAATACTTTCAATCAGTTTTTGATTTTTCGGCTTCTGATGTTTTTTCGTTTCTTTAGCAGGGTTGAGATAGTCCTCAACCTTCTTGATGAAGTGGCTGATCTTTCCTTCCGGCACGAAGACCGTCGCGCGGGTCAGTTTTGGAGTGTTTTTGTCACCAGCAATCTCAGTTACCGCCACCAGTTTGATGCCGGCAGGTTTGTCCTTGAGGCTTTCGACTTTGAGGTCATAGCCCGGCTCGCCTTCGAATTCGATGTAAAAGCCTTTCTCGACAACTTGCGCCGCTTGCTGTTGCGCCATGCCTATCCGCATTACCTCATCAAGTTGGTCGCGCAATGTTTCACCGTGCTTTTGCCGATTGCGAGGCAAGAACGAAAACTTATCGCCTCCACCGCCCGGCCTCGTATATTTTTCGGTGCGCGCTTGGTTGGTGAAGAGGAAGTGGCGTAGTGGCTGAGAGGATTGCTGTGCCATTATTCAATCGGCCTAGGAGGCTTGACGACAAAGCGTTGATGAAAGCGCACGCGCTCCGTCAATGGAGCCAGCACATCAGAAGTCTTGACGCATTTTCGCTCTTCCAGAAAGACTTCTTTCATTGCGTCATCACAAGCCTGCGTGATTTCTGCAAAGCTCAAGCCACCGGCAGCTTCAGCCAATTGCTCAAAATCCACTTTGACACAATCGCTTGAGGCCAGTCTTTGCTTGAGCGTGGCAATGATGAGTTCCGGCTTGGGCAAGGAAAACTCGACCAGTTCATCAAAGCGGCGAAAGAGCGCGTAATCCAAACTTTGCGGATGATTGGTGGCGGCAATAATTAAGCTGTTGGAGTTATCCTGCTCAATAAACATCAGGAAGCTGTTTAAGACACGTTTGATTTCGCCCACGTCATTGGCAAACCCGCGATGTGTGCCGATGGAATCGAACTCATCAAACAAATAAACCGCTCTCGTTTGCGACACCGCATCAAAAATCAAACGCAGCTTGGCAATGCTTTCGCCGAGATAGCGCGTAATCAATCCGTCCAACCGAACCGTAAATAGCGGCAGATTCAGGGCGCTGGCTAGCACCGCCGCTGACATTGTTTTCCCAGTACCTGGCGGCCCAGTGAATAGGAGCTTGCGGCGCGGGGACAATCCATGCGAGCGCAGCCGGTCAAAATGCCGTTGTTCATTCAGGATACGTTTTAGGGAGTTGGCAAGGCGTTCATCCAACGTCATATCCGTTAGCCGAACTTTCGGATATGAAACGGTGAGTAAATCGACGAGTTCGCCACGTGGCCTTGAAATCGGAGTAGGAGTGTTAACCGGCTTTATTGAGGGGGTGGTGCGCGCTTGGTCAATCAGCGAGCGTAATTCCTGTGCGAATTTGCCTTGACCTTTGCGTGCAGCGGCAGCAGCCATTTGCATAGCGACTGAATAGAACTGTTCTTCATCACCATCAAAGTGACTGTGAACGAGCGCTTTAATTTGCTCTGCGGAAGCCATAGCACTATTTCTTTAGTACATCACGGAGGGGCATTGCTATTATTTAGGATCACGTTCTCAGGTGAGAGATGCAACGGCATAGATACCACAAATTGCCTTCGCTTGCCATTGTTTGGAGCGAGATAAAAGCCTGTTTTGGTTGCCAAGCGCTACCGACCTTATTAGTCTCAAAAACCCTCACCCGAACAAAGGACCAATCTATACAACGCATTATTTTAACGTTTCTAGCATTTAAAAAGTTCGATTGTGAACCCATTTGCACCCGTTTTGCCGAAAGCTCGTAACCGCCCGATACTGTTGCTCGTCTGAATCACTGCACTCATCAAACCGCGCCGTTCTGTAGCGCGAACAGGAAACCACATTTTCATCGGAGGCCCGTTATGACTCGCTCGCCATTCACGCTGCGAAGCGTCGTTGCGCATTTCGCCATGTTTGCGTTGCTCGGTTCGCTTGTCGCCCACCCGGCGTTTGCTCAAGGAGCAAAAAAAGCGACGGTTGCGCCTGCCGCCAAAAGCGATCAGCCGCAGCAAATTGACAAGGAATACACCGAATCCATTTTGAAAAACACGACCGACAAACAGTTCCTGACCGAATTGGTGGATCACTTGCCCGCTTCGGACAAAGTGCCGACGCCCGCCAAAGTCATTGGTTATCCGGTCGGCACACCGAACAAGCTGACCTACACCAAAGATCAGTTTCGGTATTACCGCGAACTGGAAAAGGCTTCGCCGCGCGTCAAAGTCTTCACCGCGCCGGAAAAGAGCGAACTCGGACGCGAACAATTGCTGATTGCCGTCGGCGACGAAGCTTCGATTGCGAATCTGAACCGGTACAAGGAAATCACGGCTCGGTTGGCTGATCCTCGCCGGACGAACGATGAACAGGCCAAAGCCTTGATTGGCGAAGGCAAGGCGATTTACTGGGCTTCGGGTTCGATCCATTCGCCAGAAACCGGCAGTCCGGAAATGCTGATGGAACTGGCGTATCGGCTGGCGGTCGAAGAAACGCCGTTCATTCAGCAGATTCGCAAAAACGTGATTGTGCTGATTACGCCTACGCTGGAAGTGGACGGGCGCGACATGATGGTTGACCTCTACAACTGGCGCAAAGCCAACGAAGGCAAACGCGCGCCAAGTTTGTTGTATTGGGGCAAATACGTCGCACACGACAACAACCGCGATTCGATGGGCATGGCTCTGGCGCTGACGCGCAACCAGATGGTGCACTTTCTGGATTATCACCCGACGGTGCTGCACGACCTGCACGAATCGGTTCCGTTCCTGTACACCTCGACCGGCACGGGGCCGTACAACTCGTGGCTTGATCCGATTGTCGTCAGCGAATGGCAGGATTTGGCGTATCACGAAATCGAAGAGATGACGAAACGCGGCGTGCCCGGCGTGTGGACGCACGGGTTTTACGATGGCTGGGCGCCGAATTACATGTTTTACGTCGCCAACGGCCACAACTCGATTGGCCGCTTTTACGAAACCTTCGGCAACGGCGGAGCTGACACCCAAGACCGCGTGGTCGGCGAACAAAGCACGCGCACGTGGTTTCGTCCGAATCCGCCGCTGCCGCGTGTGAAATGGTCAATTCGCAATAACATCAACATGCAACAGAGCGCCATTCTGTTGGCGATGAATCACGTTTCGACCAACAAAGACAAATTTCTGAACAACTTTTATTTGAAGAGCAAACGTTCCGTTGCCAAAGCGCGCACCGAAGGGCCTGCGGCGTGGGTTTTGCCGGGCAACGATCCGCGTCCGAACGAAGCCGCTGATTTGGTCAATCTGTTGAAGATGCAAGGCTGCGAAGTCCACAAGGCCGACAAGGAATTTGAAACCAAAGATGGCAAATTCCCGGCGGGCAGTTACGTTGTGCGCATGGATCAGCCGTATTCGCGCATGGCCGACATGCTGCTGGACACACAGTATTACAACGTCAACGATCCGCGTCCGTATGACGACACAGGCTGGACGTTGGGGCCGCTGCGCAATGTCAAAACCGTTCGCGTCAAAGATGTCGCCGTGCTGGATGCGCCGATGACGTTGATCAACGGCATGGCCAAAGTCACCGGTAATGTTGCTGGTTTGGGAAAAGCCGGTTGGATCATCAATCACAATGCCGAAAGCGCGCTGGCACAACTGCGATTCCGGTTGAAAGACGTGAAAATCGCCGCCGCCGAAGACACGTTCAAAGTCGGCGAACGCAGTTTCAACGCTGGTTCGTACATCATCAAAACCGAAGGCAATCCGGCAGATGTCGCCGCGCAGTTGACAAAAGAAGTCACCGAGCTTGGCATTTCGGCTGTCGCGGTGGATGAGCTGCCAAAAGTCGCTTCACACAATCTGGCTGTGCCGCGCATTGCGCTGGTTCACACCTGGACGAACACGCAAAACGAAGGTTGGTACCGAATCGAATTTGACCGGCTGGGGATTCCGTACAGTTACATTTCCGATCATGTCATTCGGGACACGGCGAATCTGCGCGACAAATTCGACGTGATTATCTGGGGGCCGGTCGGCGGAACGGCTCAATCGTTGGTACGCGGCATTGCCAAACGCGAAACCGAAGCGCCGATTCCATGGCAGAAATCCGACATCACGCCGAATATGGGACAATCGCCCGATACGACAGCGGATATGCGCGGAGGTATGGGCATTGTCGGCGTTGCCAACCTGCAGAAA
>JAEUQP010001035.1 GCA_016789645.1 Acidobacteriota bacterium
TACCGATTCAAACACGCCCAGCCCAAACGTCTGCGTCAACGGCGAACCCACGCCGTCAAACATCGCATACGCTCCCGCCGCTTCTATCCAGCAAGCTCCGCTGTCGGGGAAGAATTTGGCGCGCGCTTCGACAAATTCGGCATTGGCGCTGGCCTCGGTGCGCTCCAAGCGGTGCGACAATGCCAGATCGGAAAAGATAAAGGGGTGGTTCGTTGCAGTGGTCATATTGTTATCGGAGCTTGTTTGTATTCCCTGAAGCTGTCAATCAATTGTTTGAAGGAAGCCGGTTTGTATTTTTCAAAGCTTTCCTGATCCACGAAGACGAAGTCGTATTTTACTGCCGATTGGAAACGGTTCAGGTCTTCGCACCATTGCCGCAGCCGTTGCAGTTTCAGCGGCACGTCCAAATCTTCCAGCCCTTTGGTTTCGACGATGAAGATTTCCTGTTCCGACAGCTTGACCAGAAAGTCCGGGTAGTAATTGGAAATGTCGCCGTCCGCTTTCACGTAATCTAGCTTGAAGCGCACTGCTAGATAATTCTTGGCGTAAGACACAACGTCCTCGCAGTTTTCCAGAAAGCTGGCAAACAGCAGTTCAAAATGACCGTCGCCGATGATGCGGTTGAAGACGCTTTTTTTCGGAATCAGATAGCCTTGATCTTTTACCACGAAAGGGCGCGTTTGCCGCAGTTTGATGTAGTCACGGATTTCCGCATCGCCTTTATCCTGCACGGTCAGCGCGTTGATTGCTTTCTTGAAGGTCTCGATCAGGGTTTTGGTCGCTGCCAGTTCCGACAGGTTGCGCAGCGTATTCGGGTCTTCGAGTTCGACGGCTTGGTCGAACAAGTCATCCTGCACAAACGCTTTCATTTTGCCGTATAGCACGTCGTACCCGCTGACCAATTTCAGTTCCTTCATCACGGTCTGCGCGAAATAGCCGATCACGCTGCGGTAATCTGCGACGCCCGATGTATCCAGCATTGTCGTGTGCGTGATGTCGCCAGTGGTGATGTCCTTGAAGACAATCTCGCGCTGTTCTTCTTCGGTGAACTGCCGGTAAGCCACGCGCCCAGCCAAGTGCGTGCTTACGTCCAAGCCGCTCAGGTTTTTGTATTCCCGGTAAACGCGCGGCGTCAGAATGGGGATTTCAATATCCAACGCGTCCAAATCTTTCTTTTCGTTCTCGGTGTCAATTTCCACCACCAGCGGCGTTTTGGCCTGTGTGCCTTCGCCCATCGGCTTGCGTTCCAGCACGACGCCTTCGGCCTGGATGGAATCCACAAAATCCATAAAGGCGTCGGTGCCGACGACGCTGACGTATTCTTCCACGCCGCCGGGGTACATCTTGCGCAAACCGCGCCCCAAGGTCTGTTCCGGCAAAATGTTGCTTTTGGCGGAATACGCCCGCAGTCCAACGATGGTCGTCACGTTGCGCACGTCCCAACCTTCTTTCAGCACCATTACCGAGATGATCGCTTTGTAGGGGCTGTCCAAACCATCAATCGAGTTGGCTTGCTCGCGCAACTTGTCCAATTCTTCTTTGCTCTTGCCTGAAGCCGCTTCGGAGATCTCGCCGTTGGCTTTGGTGTGAATGACCAGCACCGCGCCTTTCAGATCGGGATAATTGCCTTCCAGATATTCGGCCACGTCATCGCAATTTTTGGTGTCGTCAGTCATCACGAAGAGAATGGCTTTTTTGCCCAGCTTTTCGTGTTCGGTGAATGCCTTGCGCCATTCCACCACACCCAGGTTCAGGTAATCGGCATATTTTTCGGTGAATTTGGCGCTCTGGCGCTCCTTCAGTTTGTCACGGCTCGGACCGTCGGGCAGCACGGGATGTTTGACCACGTTTTGCGAGATGGCTTCGACCAGCGGGTAATCGGCGACGGTTTGCACGAAAATCGCGCCGTTGTTGTGTTTGGGCGTGGCGGTCACGTCCACTTGCAACGACAGCGCGGCCCCTTTTTGCTTCAGCCGGTTGTGGATGTCTTCGATGGATTTGAACCAGGCCATGCGCGGGTCATGGATGTGATGCGCTTCGTCGTTGAGCACCATCAGTTCGTCAATGTCGCGCACGATCATGCCCAAATCCACTTTGGAATCGGTGGTCGCGCCGCTGGGACGTTTGCCCAGAAAGTAATCCATCGTGTCTTCGTCATCGGGCGAAGGCGGCAAATCGTCACCAGCATAAACGCGATGGATGTTGGTCAGGAAGATGTTGCCGGTGTGCCGCGTGACGCGCACATCGTCCTGCACGTGCAGCGTCAGTTGAAAATCGTCGCGCCAGTTGCGCCCGTCCACGCCGTTGTCGGGAATCACCGGGTCGGCGAAGAAAATGCGCAACCCCTGAAAATCCTTGTAAATGCGATCCAGCACGATGATGTTCGGAGCAATCACCAGAAAGTTGCGCGCCAGCCCGGATTCCGGCTCGTACAGTTTGTGGTAAAAGCTCCACGCCAGCGCCAAACTCATCACTTTGGTTTTGCCCGCGCCGGTTGCCATTTTCACCACAAAGCGCCGCCACGTTTCGTCGAACATTCCCGAAGAAACCGCGCCTGAACTGTCGAACCGCATCAGGTCATATTTGTCTTCGACGCCGACTACATCGTAAAGATAGATGATCGTTTCCAGTGCCTCACGTTGAGCGAAGTAGTATTGAAACTCCGCTATCGTGCCGTCACTTTGCGGCAGCAGATGCGGCGTGTTGAACCACCAGTTGAGCAAACTCTTGCTGGTGTCGGTCGCGCCGACATAACCGCTATCGCGCCATTCTTTGACCTTCCGGCGCAGTTGGGGAACGAGCGGCGGCATCAGCCGGTCGGCGCTGGTTGAACGCAAGGCTTCATCCGCCGGAAACCAGCGAATTTCGGGGTTCAAGATGGCGTGGGGCGAAGTGGGAAAGTCAGGATGGAGCGCCATTAGCTTAAATCCTCAAGCATCTTTTCAATGGTTGTTTGCAAGAGCGGTATTTGATCGCGGCAGATCGCAAAAATTGTGTTCGGATTCAGGCTGAAATAGTTATGGCTCAAAATATCGCGCAGCCCTTTGGCTCCTTTCCAGTCCACTTGCGGGTAACGCTGCAACAGGTCTGCCGCGCGCTTGTCTAAATTCTTCAGGCTTTCGCCGATGGTGATGAGCATCATTCCGATGCTGTCCAGCCGCATCAGACCTTCTTCCGATTCGGTGAAATCATCGGGTCGCCGGATGGTGGCGAACCGTTGCTGAATCCTGTCCGTCGCAATCAGGATTTGTCCCAGGATTTCCTTGACCAGTTCAGCGTCAAACATAAACCGCCTCCCGGTCAATTCTTTGCTTCAGGAATTGATTCATCTTTTCCCGGTAATGAACAATGTCCACCGGGCGATGCAGGGCTTGTTCCAGCGCGTCTTTGATATGCACCATCGTGAAAAGGTCGGGCTGGCGCATCGTGATGACCACGTCAACATCGCTTTCCTCGCCTGCTTCGTCGCGCGCCACCGAGCCGAAAACGCCCAGCGTGATGACGCCATAACGATTGGCAAGTTCGTCTTTTTCGTGCCGCAATACATCCAGAACTTCTTCGCGTCGTGGGATGCTCATATTCTTACCTCCACAATCGTCATTGTATCGTTTCCGAAAATATCCACTACCTTGACCGCCAGTTTGCGGCGTCCCGGCGTGCATTCGTGAAAGACGCTGGTCAATTCCAGCGAACGGTCTTTTTTGGTGCGGAACGATTGCCATTCGTTTTCAAAGATGTAATCGCCCGTCCAGCGTTCTTCCCATGTGCCGTCTTCGGTTTTGACGCGAAGGATTTCGCGTTTGCTCTCGAAATTGAAATCCACCGCCCAATAATCAATCCAGTCTTTCCAGCTTTGCGTCAGCGTTTCGCGGCTGACGATGCCGTGTTTGTCCTTGCTGACTTTTACGATCTGGCCGCGTTCGACCACGATCTTGCTGGCCTTGTCCTTCAACGTAGCCTCGGCGTTGGCAATCGAATCCTGCGAATAGAAAACCGAAAAGTCTGTCAGTTCCACGGCGACGGAGTTCTTTTTGACGTGCGGTTTGACTTCAATAAACGAGACATCGTGGAAAACCACCTGGTTCTTTTCCACGGCGCGTTTGTCGAAAACTTCCGCCGGGATGTATTTGGGCGCGATGTCTATGCCTTTGGCGCGGGCTTCGTCCAGCACGTTGGGGAACAGGCCCATCTCGAATTCAAAGCCCAGAATGTCCACGCGGGTGATGTGTTTTTTGCGGCATTCCAGAATGATTTCTTCGACAAACAGCCGCGTCACCGGCAGATTGACCGGCCCCACGGCCACCAAGCGCCCGGCCTTTTTGCCGTGGAAGGTGGCGAAACCTTCGGTTTTTTCGGCGCGGTAAGCCCGCAGGATTAAATCCAGAAAGGCGGCTTCTTTTTCCTGCAACTGTTTCTGCTGTTCGGCTTCGCGCAGGTTCGGGTTGACGCCGATGTAATGCTGCCGTTCGTATTTGCCCAGGTTCAGGATTTCAAAGGCGCGGTAATCCCGGCCTTCGGCTTTCAGTTGCCGCTGCACGCCGATCAAACGTTTGCGCGTAGTGTGAATGGCGAACTTTCCCAGGTCGCTGGTGATCCATTTGCGCCCCAGCTTTTCGGCCACGGCGGCGGTCGTGCCGGAGCCGCAGAAGAAGTCGGCAATCAAGTCGCCTTCGTTGGATGAGGCTTTGAGGATGCGTTCGAGCAGGGCTTCGGGTTTTTGGGTGGGGTAGCTGATGCCTTCCAATGCCATAGGATTCACAGGCGGAATATCATCCCAAAGATTTTGTACCGGCTGCCCTTTCAATTCGTCAAGGAATCTGCGTCGCTGGATTCGTCCGGTAGGGTTCTTAGGAAAATCAAGTCGGCCTTCACTTTCCATTTGTTCCATCTTCTCACGTGAGACAGCCCATCCGTTATCTGGTGGTGGATACCCTTTATACGTGTACTTCAAATTCGGTCGTGGATTTGGGCTCGTTAGGTTGTCGAGCCTGTAGAAACGCCCCTTTTCATCTTTGTGTTTGAATCTCTCTAAATACTCAGGATCGTTGGGGACAGCTTGCTCAATGAATGTGTATTTTGCGGTCTTGCTGCACCAGAGTAGTGAATCGGTAACAATTCCGAATTTGTTATAGGTTCCCATGTATCCTGTTCTTCGCTTCCATATCAGCTCATTGATCAAATTATCTTTCCCGAAAACTTCATTGAGTACCAATCTAATGTGAGAGTTCACCCGCCAATCGCAATGCACATAAATGCTGCCATCGTCGGCCAGCAAATCGTGCATCAGGATCAGCCGTTCGTAGATCATCGCAATAAACGAATCCGCGCCTTTGCCCCAGGTGTCGCGGTAAGCGATCTCTTCCAGAATGTTGGGGCGTTTGGTGAAGGTGTCGCCGCCGATTTCGATGTCCATCGAGAAATCCGCGCCCACGTCAAAGGGCGGATCAATGTAAATCAGCTTCAGTCCGCCCTGCCGTTCGATCTCTTCGCGCAGCGGGCCGTTTTTCAAACTGGACAGGATCAACTTGTTGTCGCCCCAGATCAGCTTGTTCGTCCAGCCCTGCAACTGGCGTCCGCGTTCGTCAAACAGCGAAAACTGGCTGGCAGTATCTTCGGGCTTTTCGGCGCGCGGTTCGTCCACCTGTTCGATGACCTGAAAGGGCAACACGATGTTGCAGACTTCGTTAGTCTTGCCATTCCAAACCAACTCGACTTCGCGTTTGTCTTCGAACAGCAGAAAGCGATATTTCTCTGGCAAAGGTTTGTCGGCTTCGATGAAGCGGATGATTTCCTGTTGTTCCTGTTCCGTCAGTCGTGGCATCAACAATCTCCTGTTTCCCAAATCAGCGTTGAACGATTGTGCAGCGGCTGGAAGTCCAAAGGGGCGAAAGATAAACCATCGGCAAAGTATTCAAGCAAGCTGACCGTGTCAAGATATTTGGCTTGCGTCAGTGTCCGTAGCCCGCGCGTAAGCAAGGGCTTTCTTCGCCAAATCCAAGCCCTCCCTGACGGTCGGGCTACTGACACGGTTTTGGTTGCCGAAAGCTCGTAACCGCACGATACTGCTGCCCGTCTAAATCAATGCACTCATCAAACCGCGCCGTTCTGTAGCGCGAACAGGAAACCACATTTTCATCGGAGGCCCGTTATGACTCGCTCGCCATTCACGCTGCGAAGCGTCGTTGCGCATTTCGCCATGGTTGCGTTGCTCGGTTCGCTTGTCGCCAACCCGGCGTTTGCTCAAGGAGCAAAAAAAGCGACGGTTGCGCCCGCTGCCAAAAGCGATCAGCCGCAGCAAATTGACAAGGAATACACCGAATCCATTTTGAAAAACACGACCGACAAACAGTTCCTGACCGAATTGGTGGATCATCTGCCCGCTTCGGATAAAGTGCCGACGCCCGCCAAAGTCATTGGTTATCCGGTCGGCACACCGAACAAGCTGACGTACACCAAAGATCAATTTCGGTATTACCGCGAACTGGAAAAAACTTCGCCGCGCGTCAAAGTTTTCACCGCGCCGGAAAAGAGCGAACTTGGCCGTGAACAGTTGTTGATTGCCGTCGGCGACGAAGCTTCGATTGCGAATCTGAACCGGTACAAGGAAATCACGGCTCGGTTGGCTGATCCTCGCCGGACGAACGACGAACAGGCCAAAGCGTTGATCGGCGAAGGCAAAGCGATTTATTGGGCTTCGGGTTCGATCCATTCGCCTGAAACCGGCAGCCCGGAAATGTTGCTGGAACTGGCGTATCGGTTGGCGGTCGAAGAAACGCCGTTCATTCAGCAGATTCGCAAAAACGTGATTGTGCTGATTACGCCTACGCTGGAAGTGGACGGGCGCGACATGATGGTTGACCTCTACAACTGGCGCAAAGCGAACGAAGGCAAACGCGCGCCGAGTTTGTTGTATTGGGGCAAATACGTCGCACACGACAATAACCGCGATTCGATGGGCATGGCCTTGGCGCTGACGCGCAACCAGATGGCGCATTTTCTGGATTACCATCCGACGGTGCTGCACGACCTGCATGAATCGGTTCCGTTCCTGTACACCTCGACCGGCACGGGGCCGTACAACTCGTGGCTTGATCCGATTGTCGTCAGCGAATGGCAGGATTTGGCTTATCACGAAATCGAAGAGATGACGAAACGCGGCGTGCCCGGCGTGTGGACGCACGGGTTTTACGATGGCTGGGCGCCGAATTACATGTTTTACGTTGCCAACGGCCACAACTCGATTGGCCGCTTTTACGAAACCTTTGGCAACGGCGGAGCTGACACCCAAGACCGCGTGGTCGGCGAACAAAGCACGCGCACGTGGTTTCGTCCGAATCCGCCGCTGGCGCGCGTGAAATGGTCGCTCCGCAACAACGTCAACATGCAGCAGAGCGGAATTCTTTTGGCAATGAATCACGTCGCCAACAACAAAGACAAATTCCTGAACAACTTTTACCTGAAGAGCAAACGTTCCGTTGCCAAAGCGCGCACCGAAGGGCCTGCGGCGTGGGTTTTGCCGAGCAACGATCCGCGTCCGAACGAAGCCGCCGATCTGGTGAACTTGCTCAAGATGCAAGGCTGCGAAGTCCACAAGGCCGACAAGGAAATTGAAACCAAAGATGGCAAATTCCCGGCGGGCAGTTACGTTGTGCGCATGGATCAGCCGTATTCGCGCATGGCCGACATGCTGCTGGACACGCAGTATTACAACGTCAACGATCCGCGTCCGTATGACGACACAGGCTGGACGTTGGGGCCATTGCGCAATGTCAAAACCGTGCGCGTCAAAGATGTCGCCGTGCTGGACGCGCCGATGACGTTGATCAACGGCATGGCCAAAGTCACCGGTAATGTTGCTGGTTTGGGCAAAGCCGGTTGGATCATCAATCACAATGCCGAAAGCGCGCTGGCACAACTGCGATTCCGGTTGAAAGACGTGAAGATTGCCGCCGCTGAAGACACGTTCAAAGTCGGCGAACGCAGTTTCAACGCCGGTTCGTACATCATCAAAACCGAAGGCAATCCGGCGGATGTCGCCGCGCAGTTGACGAAAGAAGTCACCGAGCTTGGCATTTCGGCTGTCGCGGTGGATGAGCTGCCAAAAGTCGCTTCAAACAATCTGGCAGTGCCGCGCATTGCGCTGGTTCACACCTGGACGAACACGCAAAACGAAGGTTGGTACCGAATCGAATTTGACCGGCTGGGGATTCCGTACAGCTACATTTCCGATCATGTCATTCGGGACACGGCGAATCTGCGCGACAAATTCGACGTGATCATCTGGGGGCCGGTCGGCGGAACGGCACAATCATTGGTGCGCGGCATTGCCAAACGCGAAACCGAAGCGCCGATTCCATGGCAGAAATCCGACATCACGCCGAATATGGGACAATCGCCCGATACGACAGCGGATATGCGCGGAGGTATGGGCATTGTCGGCGTTGCCAACCTGCAGAAA
>JAEUQP010001053.1 GCA_016789645.1 Acidobacteriota bacterium
CTTGACGCGAACGATTGATGCCGGTCGAACCTCGCCGCAGTTTTACGCGCCGGGGCCGATTGTCGAAGCCGAAATCCTGAAACCTGATCATCCTCTGTTTTACGGCTACACCAACAAGACGATTCCGGTGCGTTACGCCAATGGACCGCTGCTGTCGGTTCCCGAACGAGACCGTAACCAACAAATCCTGATGCGCTTTCCGGGAACGGAAAAGAACGTCTTGAGCGGTTTGGCGCGCGGCATCGCGGAAACGCGCAATCGTCCTGCCATCGTGGATGTTCCCGTCGGCAAAGGCCGCGTGATTCTCTTCGCCACGAACCCCTGTTACCGTTGGCAGAACCACGGCGAATTCGGAATGCTGTTCAACTCGATCCTGCATTTCAACGACCTGAAAAAATAGCTAGCAACACGGTCTGAGGATGTCGAATTGGCCAAAAAATCAACAAGCCAACAGACCTCCTCAGACCTGCCCGACAAACGATTTACAGAGGGTGTCAGAAAGTTTGTGTAAGCGGTACGAATTGTTGTTCACTTTCATGTCGGAAAGGAGATCACACCAATATCCGCTGAACCAATCAAGACACCTGTATTTGATCCGCAGTTGCTCACTCAGCTTCTGGCCGACCGCAAGACACCGGGGCAGATTGAAGACCTTATCAAATGGGAGAAACGCTACCCGATGATCGCCCGGAGCTGGCGCGGGAATTGGGTTTGTGTCCGCCCAATGTTTGAGTTGCCCGCGGAAATCCGTCGCGCGGTTTACACGACCAACGTCATCGAGTCGCTCAATTACAGCCTGCGAAAGATTCTCAAGAATCGGACAGCTTTCCCCAACGATGAGGCAGTGTTCCGCCTGATCTATCTCGGACTGCAACCGGTCAGCCGAAAATGGACGATGCCGATTCCGAACTGGAAAGCGGCATTACAACAACTTGCCTTGCTCTTTGAAGATCGGCTACCGTTAGATCGCTTACTGTCTACAAACCCGTAGCCCATCAACGCCGGTTACACAAACTTCCTGACACCCTCAAGCGTTCCCGAAATCCTTCTTTGATCGGCAAGGACTAATCTCACTGCTGGATCAATACCATCACGTGGCATCGAGTTCCGGCGCGTTCAATTAAGGCCACAACCTGCACAAACAGACGCTGACCAACCAAGCCAGCTATGTGATTCCAGTCTTCCCGCCAAACTGCTAAGCCAACGCGAGAAGCCAAACTAAAACCGAAGCCGCCTGACACAAATCAGGCGGCTTTGGTTTTTATCGGCAGGTCTAAATTGCTCTGACTCTTGCCCATCCAAAGCCAATCTAGTAGTTTGCGCCTCGCTCAATTTCGACCAAAGGAAAAAGCTAAAATGAAGCTTTTCAGTAACCGGCAAATCACCGTTTCTCCCGAAGACCACCAGTTCGCATTGCGAGTCAAACAGGACGTTGATTTGGCCATGCAAACTCTCAATCAAGGCAATGCCGAACTGGCTGTGTCCATGTTTCATAAAATTCTGGCGCGGCTGAAACCGGATTTTCCTGGCTACGACCTGATTACTCATAACCTGCTGATTGCCTGCAAACAACGAATTGAGCAGATGCTGAAAACCGGCGACCACGCCGGAACGACACCGCATTATCGAACCGTGCTGTCGTTGGAAATTCGCGGCGCGATGAGTCAGGACAGAGAGTTTCGCCAAAACTTTGCCGAAGCCATTCACGGCATTGGCAACAGTTATTTTTCAGAAGGCCAGTTTGAAGCCGCAGCCAAATGTTTTCGCAAAGCGATTCTGGTGGACGCCTGCCCCAGCTATCACGTCAATTTGTCGAACGCCTTGTCCGCAGCCGGAATGGTTGCGCGGCTCAGCGATTTTGGGCCGTGGTTGGAAAAGGACAAGCTTGGTCACCATCTGTTCATCACCTGCATGCCCAAAAGCGGTTCGACCTTTTTGAAAAACGTTCTTTGCGATTTGACCGGTTATGCAGACCATTACTTTTTCTTCGCGCACGGTCAGAACGAACACGATCTGTACCTGCCGGTGATGTTGAAGTTCGCCGGTGATAACACCGTTTCCCAACAACACAGCCGCGCTTCGCATGCGAACGTGCAATTGATGCAGGCCTTTGAAATCAAACCGGTCGTGTTGGTTCGCAATATCTTCGACGCGATGATGAGCCAACTGGATTTTTACAATCAGGGAGCGGCGTTCAATTCGTATCACCGCGGTGATTTTGAAACGCTGGACGAAGAAACCAAGATTGACTTGCTGATTCAGTATGTCGCACCTTGGTACTTTCAGTTTCTGGCTTCGTGGCAAAAGGTCGAGGAAGAAAAGAAGCTGGAAATCATGTGGCTGAGTTACGAAGAACTGATCGCCGACAAACCCCGGACGGTTGAAAACGTGTTGAAGTTTTACGGCTTGAAACACAAACGCGCCGAGATCGAAAACACGATCAACAGCGTCGAACAGGACGGGCGTCGCAACCGATTTAACCGAGGCGTCGCCGGACGAGGAAAAACCCGGTTGAGTCAGGCTCACAAAGACAAAATCGCAGAGTTGAAACGATTCTATCCATCCGTTGATTTCAGTCGGATTGGCGTTTGAACCCCGACTTCCAATTATTTTTACAAATCACCCACTACCTCATGACAATACTTCCCAGGTTGGTTAGTATTTGCCCGCTCGCAAACGACTTCACGAATTTCAGAGTTTCCGAGCGCCTCTCCTGTCATTACAGCTAATTGGTTGGCATTGTTTTATCAACACGGTCGGCTGTGTGTTGACTGTTCAAAATTCTTTCGCGGCTCTTAATCAGCCGCTCGATTTAAGCGACAACAAATCTTTAACGAATCCGACGTTGGGAAAACGCCTGCGGTCAGCGCAATTTCCCCCTCACAAACCCTGTAACGGACGATCCCCGACTGGTTTGCCCGTGAATCACACACACCAAGGAGTTTTTGTATGAACAAGATGCGATTTCAGCTCTTGGGGACTCTCAGAAAACACAAGCTGACAATCATGTGCTTATTGTTAGTGGCCGGATTCATGCTGGCTGCGGAGCCGCGTCAAGCGGCTGGTTTGTTGAAAAAACAACGCGACCTTTTCACAGGCAATACCACCATTGGCAAAGTCTATAACTTCCTCAATTCGGTCAATGGAGTAGCCGTTCCAAAGGCAGCGCCCGTTCAGGGTCAAAACAAGCCAGGTGGCCCGCACGCCCCTGAGCCGGGGCCGTATCCACCTGCGAAAAATTCACTGCTCAACGGCACGGATGATTGCCCGGGCACAACCATCAGCTCTCTGCCATTTACCGACAGCGGCACAACCGTTGGCAGGAACAACACAGTGCAATCCATTCCGGTTGGTTGCAGCAACTACGCGACCACTGGCGGGCCGGATGTAATGTACACCTTCACGGTTGCTACAGCGGGCAGTCTGACCGTCACTGTGACTCCGACTGGCGGCACTGGCTATGACACGTCGTTTTATGTGATCAATAGCTGCCCTGCCGGGACAGGAAATGTCGTTACTAGCGGTTGCCAATTCGGACAGGACAGTGCTTTTGGCAACGGTGTGGAAACTGACACGATAGCGAATCTGCCAGCAGGAACCTATTACCTGTTTGTGGATTCGTTCTACAACACTGGTCAATCTGCGACTCTATCGCAGGGAACCTTTAACATTTCTGTCAGTGGCACGGCTGTGCTTGGGGGATGCACACTGACTACGTCAAACATCGTGGTTCCGAATACCACCGGGCAGTGCAGCGCAGTCGTCAATTACCCGGCTCCTGGGACGACTGGGAATTGCGGAACGGTAACTTGCTCGCCGGCTTCGGGAATAGCCTACAACGTTGGAACCACGACTGTGAGTTGTACAAGTTCCGTTGGCGGAGGCTCTACCAGCTTTACCGTGACAGTGCAGGATACTGAAGCCCCGACGATTGGAACCTGTCCCACCAACATTTCGGTCAATGGCAACGGCCCGACTGTGGTGACTTACACTCCGCCAACTGCATCGGACAATTGTCCGGGGGTATCCGTGAATTGTTCTCCGGCGTCAGGTTCTAGCTTTGCGGTAGGAACGACGACGGTCACTTGCACGGCCAGCGATGCCAGTCCTAACAGCCCTAACAGCACTTGCGCGTTCACAGTGACGGTGACGCCTTGCACGATCACGTGTCCGGCGAATGTCACCGCGTGGACTGCGACGACTTCGGCTGCGGTTAATTACGCGGCTCCGACGACGACGGGAAGCTGCGGAACGGTGACGTGTTCACCTGCTTCGGGGTCAAGCTTTGCCGTTGGCACCACGACGGTGACGTGTTCGACGACGGCGGGTCCGAGTTGTAGTTTCAATGTGACGGTCAATCAGTTGACGCTGGCGCAAAGCGGCATGGTCAATGATCCGTTGCGCTGCATCGGCCCGGGCGACAAGAGCAATCTGACCTTTACCTTGACCAACACCAGCGGCGCGAGCGCCACGGTCGTCGGCTCAGTTGCCTTGACCAATGT
>JAEUQP010001069.1 GCA_016789645.1 Acidobacteriota bacterium
GTCGTCAACGCCAACGGCGACGTGGGATTGTGCGAGCAGCACAAACCCATCGGCAATCTGCGGCAAAAATCGTTTATGGAAATCTGGCATTCGGAAGAAGCGCGAACATTGCGCGCTTCGATCAACGCCAAAGAGTGTTACTGCACGAACGAAATCTTCATGTGGCCGAGCATCACGTTTCAGCCGGTGCAACTGGCCAAAGCGATGGTCGGCGCGAAAGTCTGGCAAAAGCCCGAACCTCTGCCGGTTGGGGAACGCGCAGATTACAAAGCAGGTGGCAAAGTGTCGCTGCCTGTATTGCCTTCGCAAAGCTGAGAAATAGAAATGGCGATTCACCGCAGAGATGCAGAGAACGCAAAGGAAACGCAGAGATATGTCCAAACCTCTGCGGAACCTCTGCGGAACTCTGCGCCTCTGCGGTTGAAAAATTGTCGGCAGTAATTGCCAACGAGTTTTGACCTTGTTCAAAAATTTCCTGTCATTAGCCGGAGCCGAACTTTTCGCGAAGGTGCTGACCTTTGCTGCGTTCGCCTATCTGGCGCGCGTGGCCGGGCCGGATGGATTCGGCTACATCGAATTCGCGGCGGCGGCGGTGATGTGTGCAGGCTTGATCGTCGAACAGGGATTCAACCCCTTTGGCGCACGCGAAATCGCCAAAGCGCCGGAACGCACCGGAGCGCTGGTTTCGGAAATCGTACTGGTGCGAATGTTGTTGGCGGTCGGGTTGTACGTCGCGCTGGTGATGTTCGCGTTGGCAGTTGGTCGCGCAGCCGTACAGACGCGGTTGTTGCTGGTTTACGGGCTGAGCTTGTTGGCGATGCCGCTGTTTTTGCAATGGGTGTTTCAAGGGCACGACCGGATGCAAACGGTCGCGGCAATTCAACTCATCCGGCAACTGGTGTTTGCCGTCGTGGTGTTTGCATTGGTTCGGCAGGCTTCGCAAATTTGGCTGGTAGGGCTGGCGGAAACGTTGGGCGCGACGAGTGCAGCGGCAGTTGGCGTCTGGGCGTATCGGCGGCAACTGAATGGAAGGTTGGCATTGAGCTGGCAATTTTCGTCGCAACTGTTGCGCGAAGGCGCAACCATTGGGCTGAGCCAAATTTTCTGGGTGGTGAAAATGAGCGGCGCGACGTTGATTCTGGGGTTGATCGCTTCGGCGGAAGATGTTGGATATTTCGGCGGCGCGATGCGAATTTTGATGGCGCTGCACACCTTTGTCTGGCTGTATTTTTTCAACCTGTTGCCTTCGCTGTCGCGCGCGTGGGTGGCGGGCGACGGTTCGTTTGCGATGTTGATTGCGCGATCCTTGCGATTGGTGGCGCTGGCCTCATTGGTGGGCGCAGGAATCTGGGTGGCAGTGGCTCCGCTGGTTGTCAGAGTGGTTTATGGCGAACGCTTCACACCGGCAGGTGTCGCGCTGCAATGGTTTGCCGGAGTTTGCGCCGTTGCCGCGCTGAGCGGGCATTATCGGTTTGGGTTGATTGCCGCCGGTCATCAGACTGCCGAAATGGTGACGGCGCTGGTCGGAGCCATTGCGGCAATGATTTTGATTCCGGTTGGATATTCAATGGCAGGCGTTGGCGGCGCGGCGGCGGGATTGTTCGTGGCTGAAATTTTGATCGGAATCAGCGCCTGGTGGTTGGGAACGCGACGATTTCAACATGCGAGTGCTCAACATTTCCAGCCTGCCTATCCAGGAGAGGTCACACGGTGAACGAACCGGAAAGCTGGCGATTTTCAACGCGCGGGTTGGCGTGGCGGTTGTTCCTGACCTGCTGGATTGTGTTTGCGCTGCATTTTGCGACCAATACCGTGCGCGAAATTTATCCGGCGCTGGCCTTGGGCGATCATTTTTCCTTTCGCGTGGATGAATACGCCAATCTGCATCCCGACCTGTTTGAAAAGCCCGGTTATGGTTGGCACATCAATAACAACCCCGGAGCTTCGATGGTGGCAGCAATTCCGTATGCGCTGTTGCGCCCGGTCGTCAATCGCATCGTTTTCCGCGTTCAGCAACAACGCATCGCCAGCGGAGCCACCGAACCGCCCCATTACAAATCGCCGTGGCCAATGGCGCAGGAATTTTTCAAACAATCGTGGCTGCGCGGGTATGACATCAAATTCGGACTGGCCGCAATGATTACGCAGATGCTGTGTATGGCTCCGATTTCGGCGCTCGGCGTGGTGGTGATGTTTTATGTGTTACGGCAGGTGTTTGGTTCGGACAGGACGGCGGTCTGGTTGGCGTTGTTATACGCCTTTGGCACGCCGGTGTTTTTCCGAACGGGGTTTTTGAACCAGAACATGCTGATGGCCCACGCGGCGTTTTTCGGTCTGGTGTTGATGTGGAATCCCGGCGATGCCAAGCGTTGGGCAACGCATCAGCGGTTTTTTCTGGGCGGCGTGTTTGGCGGCGCGGCGTTGTTGATGGATTACAGCGGCATGGTGATGTTGCTGGGTCTGTTTGTGTACGGACTGGCCAAACGCTGGCGCGAAGCTTCGCTGGCTGACGCGATTCGCCACGGCGCTTGGTACGTGGCGGGAACGCTGCCGCCAGTCGGGGTGTTGTGGTTTTATCAGTGGCGCAGTTTTGGCAATGCATTTTTGCCTGCTCAGCATTGGATGCCGAACGTCGCCTACATTGAACAAGGGTATCAAGGCTTCAGTTTGCCGCAGCCGGATTTGTTGTTGGCCTTGCTGGTGGATTACCGGTACGGATTATTCACCAGTTGCCCGCTGTTTCTGTTGGCGCTGATGGCTTGGTGGGCGCATCGGCAGGAAAAACGGCTGGAGGCATTTCACTTGATTGCGCTGGCATTGCTCAGCCTGGCGCTGTGGATTTTCTTCAGTTGTGTAGGTTATTCGCGGCTGCAATTCAACAGCGGCGTGCGGTATTTCGCACCGGCATTTCCGCTGCTGTTCATTCTGGCGGCGACGGTATTGATGAAATTGCCGCGCGCGATTGCGTATTTGATCGTGGTGGCGACGGTGACTGAATCATGGTGTCTGGCGATGCACCGCGATGTCGAACGCGGTTTTGGCGTGCTCGATCCGGTGCTGCACGTGTTTATCGGCGGATTCAAATTACCCGTGCTGACGACGCTGCAAAATCTGGGCAGCCAGTACGGAGGATTTTCCGCCCAGGGAGTTTCGCCGTTGCCGCTGTTTGCGCTGACGGCGGCGATTCTTTACGGCATCTGGTCGGTGCGCTGGAGCCAGCAAGAGCAGTCAGCAAGATGATTCAATCAACTTCTACAACTCAGACTGAAATCCCGATTCCCCGACGCGGAAGTTTGCGCGCGTTGTGGGTTTCAATGCGTCCGTATCAATGGACGAAAAATTTCTTCGTGCTGGCGCCGCTGCTGTTTGGGCAGAAGCTGGGCGATGCGGTTGCAGTCGGATTCGCGTTGCTTGCATTCCTGGTGTTTTGTCTGATCGCCAGCGCGCTGTACATCATCAATGACCTTGCCGATGCCGAAGCTGACCGGGTGCATCCCGAAAAACGATTTCGCCCGATTGCGTCTGGCGAATTGACGGTGGCACTAGCCGTGGCAGCCGCAACCGGATTGCTGGTGCTGGCATTTGGATTGGCGGTCGTCATCGGCTGGCAGTTTTTGGCGCTGGCCATTTGTTACGGAATGTTGACCTTCGGGTATTCGTTCGCGGTCAAACACCTAGTCATTCTGGATTGCATGACCATCGCCACAGGATTTGTGCTGCGCGTGGTCGGCGGCGCCGTGGCGATTAACGTTATGCCGACGCATTGGTTGATCGTCTGTGCGTTTTTGCTGGCGCTGTACCTGGCCTTTGCCAAACGCCGACATGAATTGTTGTTGTTGTCGGATTCGGCGCACACGCATCGGCAAGTG
>JAEUQP010000653.1 GCA_016789645.1 Acidobacteriota bacterium
CACCACCAGCTTCAGGTCAGGTCGCGTTATTTCCTGCAATCGTTTGAGCAGTGCCAGCGCCAGGTCGGCTTGCAGATGGCGTTCGTGAAATTCGTCCAGCACCACCGTGCCGACATTTTTCAGTTTCGGATCGGACAACAACCGCCGCGTCAGCACGCCTTCGGTCAAAAAGCGCAAGCGAGTCTTTCGGCTGGCGACTTCTTCAAATCGGACTTGGTAGCCGACAGTTTCGCCAAGCGGTTCGCCGCGCTCTTCGGCCACACGACGCGCCGCCATTCGTGCCGCCAATCGCCGAGGCTCCAACACCCAGACTTCGCCATTGCCGATACCAGCATCCAGCAACGCCGACGGCACGCGCGTCGTTTTGCCCGCGCCCGGAGCGGCTTCGAGAATCAGATTCGAGGATCGCCGCAACTCGGCGACGATTTCAGGCAGCAGAGAATCTATGGGAAGGGATTGCATCTACTCTCCGTCACGACAGGATTGAGCGTTTAACTGAAACGCCAAAATTCTGAACGAGCCGTTTCAAAGTTGGGCAAGCAGTCGTTCATAATCGTCGTGCGAGCCAATCCAAAACCAAATCATCGTGTCGTCCTTTTTTATTCCCAGCGTGCGATAAGCAATGTTGATTCGTACTGAATAGATCGGCTTGATGTCGTGAACTTTCTTGAAATGAAGGCTGGGATGAGATGGATCAGTCTTCCACAAGCGATAAGCCTCCTTCGCTTGACGCTGAATTTCGACTGGCAATCCGCTGTAGGCCTTGCGGAATTTTTCAGTCGTTTGTGATTTCAAGCGATTCCTCTAACGGCTTGGTTTCGCCGCGCTCGAATTCTGCCAATGCTTCATCCGCCAGTTCAGATAACGCGTCTTGCGACTTGGCAAAAAGTTCTGTCCACCCCTCCTCGGATTCCATCTCGCGTAAGAGCAACGTGGCGACGACATTCTGCTGTTCAATCGGCAATTGGGATGCTTTTGTAAAAGCTTGTTCAAGTAATGTTGCCATAACCCCTCTCTTACTGGCCTACAGGTTAGAATAAAAATCAAAATCAGGCCACCACAACCAGCAAGCTCTTTTCCCGATCCGCCGCATAACTCAGACAAGCGCGAATGTCTTCTTCGGTCAGATAGGGGAAGTCATCAAGAATTTCTTCAACCGTCATCCCCGAAGCCAGATATTCCAGCACGTCATAAACCGTAATTCGCATTCCACGAATGCACGGCTTGCCGCCGCGGTTGCCGGGTTCGATTGTGATGATGTCTTTATAGCTCATAGCCGTGATACTAAGTAGCGATTTAGCGCAATGTAAGCTTGATAAAGTCATTTCCTCATCAAGCGATTCACTCAATAACAACAGCATCATTCTCAGAGAAAACCCGCTCCATATATTCCGTCATTCGTGGCTCCGATAGAGCACATTGTTGTAAAAACGAGGACAGGATCGTGTAAAAGAAGCCAAAATTCGCAGCGATTCGATTCTCGTCGGTTCCAAATCTGTTAAAGTACCAATGCCCCGTCTGCCCAGACTGAAGAGTGAGGTTCCTCTCTCTGAATAGGCCGGGGTGAAGGCTGAAATAAGACCAACTTTCCCCTGTGCCCCAAGCCCCCTCCGTTTTATAGGCCACCACGCCTTTGTTAAGGAGGCATAGTAAGTTTGGGAGGTGGCGCGGTTGCTCATTGGCATAAAGCTCCTTTATATCCTCAATGTCAAAGTCGCCTCCATCAACAAACAGCATAAAAGAAAAAAGAGGGTTATCATTACCATAGGTACTTTCGGGCAATTCCATGCGTAGAGATAGGGAGCCATCCCCATGCCGTAAGACACCTTCTCGCTTCAAAGTTGACCTGATCCTAGTTAGAACATCAAAAAATTTATGAACGTGCCTTTCGCTTTTGCGATAGGTTGATTTTATCTCTCCGACTGCGAACACCGATTCATAGGGAAAGTATTGAGTACCATTTTTCGCTTGGAATAAGATCGGAGCACCTGCATTATCCGCGATAATTACATCAAGCTGAGGACTTGATGTCCAATTTAAATCGACGATATGACCATGTCCTACATAATAGATTTGCGAAAGTTTTCTACGTAACACATCTCTCACAACTAGCTCTACTTCATCGCCAGCAGCATCAATGTCTCTTGTATGATGAATCAGTATTGCCTTTTCACGCGCTGCAATAATCTCAGCGGCATCGCCTAATAGGATTTTCTCAAGCTCTAGTTTAGGTGAATCAGTAGTCATATTTTCACCTTTCCCCTCTCTTCATTGGTCACAGTTCTATCGCTCCGACCAGCGTAGTAAACCTAATATTTCCACGTAATCCGTCCAACAGCGGTTCCACTCGCACAAAAGCCATGACGCCAGAGCGTTCCTCGTAAGCATTTTGCAGCCAATCCAGCGTTTGATCCAGATCGCCAAGCCCCAGATGAATCATGCCCATCAGGTAAGACGGGACGTATTGTTTTTTCGACAGGCTTTCCAGTTGAGCGAGCATTTGGCGGGCTTCGCGGTGTTTTCCTGCGCGGGCGCTGGCGTGGCCCAGATATCCGATGAAGGTTGGGATGGCTCCGGACAGGCTGATGGCTTTGCGAAAGGCGTTGATGGCTTCGGTGAAATTTTGCTGCTGGATGTAAACCATGCCTCGGTGCCAGTAAGCGAAGCCGAAGTTCGGATCCATTTCCAGCACTTTGGTGCTTTGCTTCAAGGCTTCGTCGTACCGCCGCGCGAAGTAATAGGCCCAGCCCAAACTCAGGCTGAGAAACAGTGACAGCGGTTCCAATTCCTGCGCGCGTTTGCAGGCTTCGATGGAGGCTTCGTGCTGGCCGGTCGCTTTCAGGTAAAAGCCGTAACCGTCGTAGGCGTTGGCGAAATTCGGGCTGAGTTCGATGGCGCGTTTGAATTCGGTT
>JAEUQP010001071.1 GCA_016789645.1 Acidobacteriota bacterium
TGAGCCGACACCAAGCCAACCAGCAATAAACATCCAGCGGCAACCATTGCCAAAAAAGTTTTCTTCATCGAATTTTCCCCAAGCCAGGCACGCGGGGACGCGTGCGTACCCAGTCTCAGTTTCGTTGTTTCAACTTGGCGACAAATTCCGCCGCCATTTTGGTGTGTTCTTCGGATTGCAATCGTTCGCGTATGGCTTTGCCCATTCGCCGAAAAGCCGTTTGGGTATCCACGTCAATCAGTTCGCGCGTCAGCCGTTTGGTTTCAAACAACGCCTGGCGCGGTCTGGCCGCCAGAGTTTCAGCCAGCGACATCGTGCTGCTGAGCAGTTGCTCGGAATCGCAAACGTGATTGACCAGGCCTATGCGATGAGCTTCGTTGGAATGAATGACCTCGCCGGTCATCGCCAGTTCTTTCGCTCTGCCCAGTCCGATGATTTTGTAAAGCGGGAAAATCATCTGCGTCAGTCCGAGCAGGATTTCAGTCTGGGCAAAAGTCGCTTCCGGCGAACACAAACGAAAGTCGCACATCACGGCCAGGTCGAATCCTCCGGCGATTGCCGGGCCGTTGATGGCGGCAATTACCGGCTGCGGCTGAGTGTAAATCTGCTGGAACATGGCAAAGACGCTTTCCAGATAAGCGACTTTGTCGTCAAAGCTCGATTCCAGCACAAAGCCCAGATCAAGCCCGGCGCAAAAGCTTTTGCCGGCTCCGGTGATAATCACGACATTCAGGTCAGGATTTTCCGCCGCCTCTTCCAGCGTCACGGTCAACTTGGTTATCAAATCAGGGTGAAGCGCGTTGCGCTTTTCGGGACGATCAAGCGTCAGCAGTAAAACCGCTCCACGCTGTTCAGTTATAAGCATCGAACTCTCCAGTTGTAGAGCAGGTTTTCCAACCTGCTCGGCTTTTCGCTAATAAATCCTGACGAACAACAAATACGGGTTTGCTGGAACCAGGCGCAGGTTGGAAAACCTGCGCTACCGCCTGACTTGGCTAAACCAGTCGCTATGCTACAATCCGCGCCTTGTTCTGTCAGGCCTTTTCCAGCCTGCAACATCAAATTAACCCAGTAGCCATTCAAACAGCACACCACTGTCTATTGACTACTGTCTACTTTTTTATGATTCAAACCGTCAGAGGAACCAGAGACATTTTGCCCGACGACATGCCTTTGTGGCATCGCGTCGAAGCCGTCGCCCGTGAAGCTTTTCGCCGATACGGGTTCCGCGAAATTCGCACGCCGATTTTTGAGAAGACTGAACTCTTTGCACGCGGCGTCGGCGAAGCGACCGACATCGTCCACAAAGAGATGTATACCTTCACCGACCGCGCTCGCGTTGACAGCATTCAGAGTGGGGGCGAGTCGCTGACGTTGCGGCCTGAAAATACTGCGTCGGTTGTTCGAGCATACATTCAGCACAAAATGTTCGCTGATAAATCTCCGGGCGAATTGACCAAACTGTATTACATCGGACAGATGTTTCGCCGCGAACGTCCGCAGGCAGGGCGCTATCGCCAGTTTTATCAAATTGGCGTCGAAGTCATGGGTTCCAGCGACGATCCGGCCATCGAAGCCGAAGTGATTGAAATGCTCGACTGGTTTTTGAAGGAGTTGAAAATCACGAACACGACGTTGCTGATTAACTCCGTCGGTGAACCGGCCAGCCGCGCGGTTTACCTGGAAACCTTGCGCGAAGCCATCAGGCCGAAGCTGGATCAACTCTGCACCGATTGCCACCACCGTTTTGAAACCAATGCGCTGCGCGTGTTCGACTGCAAAAACGAAAGCTGCCAAACCGTCATCAAGGATTTGCCGACGATCACCGATTCGCTGGACGAAGCTTCGCGGCAACACTTTGAACAATTCAAAGCTCACCTGGACGCGCGCGGCATTGCCTACACCGTCAATCCGCGAATGGTGCGCGGTTTGGATTATTACACTCGGACAGCTTTTGAAATCGTAGGCCACGACGGACTCGGCGCGCAGAACACGCTGGTCGGCGGAGGCCGTTACGACGGTTTGTCCGAAACCATCGGCGGGCCGCCGACTAAAGGTTTCGGCTTTGCTTTTGGGCTGGATCGAATGGTGATGGCCTTGCCGGAAAGCGAAGCCGAACAACTGCGCGCGGCAGACGCGCCGGACGTGTTCATCGTCTTTTTGGGCAAAACGGCGCGCGCGCATTCGTTCACCGTGGCGCAACAGCTTCGCGCGGCAGGTGTCGCCGTGGCGATGGAATTTGAAGACCGCAAAATGAAAAAAGCGATGGCCGCCGCCGACAAAGCGCGCGCCAGCTTTGCGCTGATTATCGGCGACAACGAAGTCGCCAGCGGAACTTACGGATTGAAGAATTTGAAAACCGGCGAGCAGGAGTCGCTGACGCTGGACGAAATCATTTCGAAATTCGGTTCAGTACCGGGAGCCGTAGCGACCGGGTGAAAATTTAGAATCAGGAAAGAAACAATGTTGGATCATCTTGGACAAACACAACGCACTCATAACTGTGGCGAGCTTCGCCGCGAAAACGCCGGGCAAACCGTCACGCTGATGGGTTGGGTCAACAGCCGACGTGAGCATAAAAATGTGACTTTCATTCATCTGCGCGACCGCAACGGAATCACACAGGTTGTTTTCGATCCGGAAAAATCACCCGAAGCGCACGAAAAGATCAAAGGCGTGCGCAGCGAATTCGTGCTGGCCGTGACTGGCGAATGCATTGTGCGCGACGAAAGCCAGTTCAACCCAAATATGACGACTGGCGAAATCGAAATTATCGCCAATGACGTGAAGGTGCTGAACGATTCCCAGGCGCTTCCCTTCCAGATCGAACGCTGCGAAGCGTCGGAAGACGTGCGGTTGAAATACCGCTATCTGGATTTGCGCCGCCCGGAAATGCAGCGCAACTTCCGGCTGCGCCACCAACTGGCGTTTACGACTCGGCGCGTACTGGACGAACATGGGTTTTACGAAATCGAAACGCCGATTCTGACCAAGTCCACGCCCGAAGGCGCGCGCGATTATCTGGTTCCTTCGCGCACCATGCCGGGCAAGTTTTTTGCGTTGCCGCAATCGCCACAGTTGTTCAAACAGTTGCTGATGATTTCCGGTTACGAACGCTACTTCCAGATTGCCCGGTGTTTCCGGGACGAAGATTTGCGCGCCGACCGCCAGCCGGAATTCACACAAATTGACATCGAAATGAGCTTCGTGCAGCCCGACGACGTGTTCAACGTCATCGAACCGCTGATCGTCGAATGCTTCAAAGTCGCTGGCTACGAAGCGCCGCAACGTCCGTTTCAGCGCATGCCGTACATCGAAGCCATGAACCGATTCGGTTCCGACAAGCCAGACCTGCGGTTCGGGATGGAGCTGATGGATTTAACCGCGCAATTTGAAGGCGGTCCGTTCCCCGTGTTTGCCGACGCCATCAAAAAAGGCGGCGTGGTTAAAGCCATCGTCGTTCCGGGCGCAGCCACCTGGTCGCGCAAACAGTACGACGACATCATTGAACACGCCAAAAAGTTCGGTGCGGGCGGCTTGGCCTACATCCAAGTGCTGGAAGGCGAAAACAAATCCGCGCTGACCAAAACGATGGGCGCGGACGGCATCGCCAAAGTCGTCGAAGCCGCCGGAGCCAAAGTTGGTGATTCGATTTTGATGGTTGGCGGCAAATGGGAAAAAGCGTGCGACGCCATCGGCGAAGTTCGTTTGGAAGTCGGTCGCCGCGAAAAACTGATCAACGAAGAGGACAATCGGTTGTTGTGGGTGACGGAATTTCCGATGTTTGAATACCACGAAGAAGACAAACGCTGGTACGCCAAACATCACCCGTTCACGTCGCCGCGCGATGAAGACGTGGAAAAACTGAGCGGCGGCGATCTGGGTTCGGTTTACGCCAAAGCCTACGAT
>JAEUQP010001121.1 GCA_016789645.1 Acidobacteriota bacterium
AGCCGGAATGCCCGACGTGGACAACGACGGTTGGCCGGATATTTTCTGGGCGACCGGCAACGTGTATCCCGAAGTCGAAAAAACCTTTCCGCAGTATCCGCACCGCAGCCCGCGCCAGTTGTATCGCAATCTGGGCAATGGCCGTTTTGAAGACATCACGGCAAACAGTGGCTCCGGCGTGACCACCCCGAATTCCAGCCGAGGGTGTGCTTTCGGAGATTTCGATAACGATGGCGATACGGACATGCTGGTGATGAACATGAACGAACCGCCTTCGCTGCTCAGAAATGATCTGGCGAACGGCAACCATTGGTTGAAAGTGAAGCTGACTGGCGTGAAATCCAACCGAACCGCTCTGGGCGCGCGAGTTGTCGTCACCGTCGGCGAACGCAAACAAGTCCAGGCCGTGCTCAGCCAGACCAGCTATTACTCACACGATGATTTACGGTTGCATTTCGGACTTGGCGATAAACTCAAAGCCGACCGCGTTGACGTGTTTTGGCCGAACGGACAAACCGATACGCTGAAAGATGTAAAAGCCGATCAGGTGTTGAAGATCAGAGAAGGCGAGACATTGAGTCGAAAATAAAATCTTTTGCTCACTATGAAAAACTCTTTTCTGAAAACTCCAATGTTTCAAAGCTTGATCGCTTCACTACTTTGCGGCGTGATTGTGATTGTGCTGTTTCGTCTGCATTTTCCGTTCAAGCAAAATGGCGTGACGATGCTGATGCCGAAAATCACGTCGAGTGTTCGTATTTGTCCACTTCCGAAGCCAAAACTTTCCGCTGATGAGACTCTACAGCTTCTCATTGAGCATGAAGATTCCTTCCAGTGGTACGTGGCATACACCAAAAAGAGAGCTGCAATGTCAGGGTTGAGGGAACTGCATAAAAGCGCATTGCCAGTCGATGACCTCGAACTGCGCGTCTGGGAGTTACCCTCGACGCTTCCGCCTCAAGCCTTTGTGCTGACAAGAACGAATGGTAAATGGCAAGGCAGATTGTTGCGGCGAATGGCGGAGGGAGAAACTCACAACCCAACTCTGTCTCAACCTGAGCCGGCAATTGGCTGGGAGGCGTTCTGGAAAAACCTGGTAAAGGATGGAATTCTAACTTTGCCGCACGCTCTTTGCCTGCGAGATTACGATATCGTGATGGACGGAACGGCCTATGTTGTTGAGATCAATCTAAACGGCGCATACAGGTTTTATGGTTATGGTAGTCCTCAAGTCCACCAAAGCATTCCGGAGCCAGACCGGATGTGGAAAATCGTTTGTACGATTTTCTCTTACTATTACGGCTGAGCCGTTATTGCTTCGTAGTGATTCGCCGCGAAGAAGCCCCAATGTGAATGTGCGCGCCAGTGGAGGAACCGTGAATTGCGCCGCGAATGGCGATGAAAGAAATTCCCTGATTGTAAAGGAAATCAACCAGCGCCTGGCCTTCGGCGCTGTCCGGATGAATGGCGACATCCAGCGCATTGCTGTGGTCAAAGCCCAACCGGTTATGCGTTTCCGTTTGGCCAAAGGCGCTGACCGGCAACGGCTTGCCAAATTTCAGCCGGTAAAACGCATCCACCTTTCCAAAATCGCTCAAATTCCAGCGACTCAACCCGACGAAACGAACCAGCGCACCTTTGGCCCGAAACTCTCCGGTCGGTGGTGGAGGTTGATTGGCCAGTTCTTCGGCGGCTTCGACTTCGGCCACCAGATGATCAACCGATTCAATCTGCTTTTCGGTTTCGCCAAGCTTGGCTTTGGCGGCTGCCAGAATCTGTTCGCTTTCTTCGACTTCCCTTCGGGACAACACGCCCAGTTCCAGCAGCTTTTTGTTTTTTTCGACCGTCCCAGAGGCGCGCTCTTCGTCCTGCTTTTGCAGTTCCATCAACCGCTGCAAACTTTCGCGGTAG
>JAEUQP010001198.1 GCA_016789645.1 Acidobacteriota bacterium
CCGGACGGTTGCAAGCGAGTTCCATGCTGGACGTCAAACTGACCTTGTTGAAATCGGCTCCGCGCACGTTGCGCTCGCGCTCGCGCGTGCATTTGCACATCGGCACGGCAGAAGTATTGGCGCGCGTTGTGATGCTGGGACAAACCGAACTGACCGCCGGGCAAAGCGGCTTTGCGCAATTGCGCTTGGAATCGCCTGCGCTGGCGTTGCCGGAGGATCATTTCATTGTTCGCAGCTATTCGCCTGCGATGACAATTGGCGGCGGAGTGATTGTGGACGCCCTGCCACACAAACACCGTTTGCGCGAAGGCGCGCTGGTCGTTTCGCAACTGGAAAAACTGGTCGTCGCCGATGAAATCGAACGTATCGCGTTGCTGGCGGAAATGGCGGGCGAACGCGGAATGAGTTACGCAGAACTTGCCGCTCGCTCCGGTTCGACAGACGAAACCATCAAACGCGCAGCGGATCAACTGACCAAATCCAAACGCTTGATTGCCGCTGTCAGCAATCCCTTGCTGTTGGTGGCGCGCGCGGAGTTCGAAACTCTGGCGAAAAAGGTTCGCGCGTTGCTGAAAGATTTTCACGCGCGCTCACCGCTTGAATCCGGAATGGGGCGCGAAGAAGTTCGCAAAAAGATTTTCTCGCATCTGTCGCCGGACATTTTTCGCGCGGTGATCAGCCAGCTTGCCGACCGGAACGAGGTTGTCGCCGAAAAAGATTTGTTGCGATTGGCAACGCATCGCGTGGCGCTTTCCGCCGAAGAACAAGCCGCCAAAGATCATCTGGCGGACATTTACGCGCGCGCCGCGTTGCAACCGATTTCGCTGGATGAAGCCATCGCTCAGGCTGGTTCGCAATTCGGCATTGATTCAGCCCGCGCGCAACGGTTCGCGCAGATGCTGGTCAACAACGGTGAACTCGTCAAAGTGGCCGACCTGATTTTTCATCGCAGCGCGATTGACGGTTTGCGCGAAACCCTGCAACGCCACAAAGCCGAACATGGCGCAAAGCTGGATGTCGGCGTGTTCAAAGACCTGACGGGCGTTTCGCGCAAATACGCGATTCCGTTGCTGGAATATCTGGATCGCCAGCGCGTGACGCGCCGCGTTGGCGATGCGCGCGAAATTTTGTAATCTGCTTTTCCCCTGTTTCATCTCCCAGTGGCTGTGCTCACAGCGCATCCCTCGCAAACTTGAATCCGCAACAAGGAAATCAACGGGCGGGAAACCGACCCGTAAGGAGGATGTATGTTCAATTCCGCAATTCGTGTGTCGTGTTGTTTGCTGCTGGTGGCTGGGTTGGTGGCGCTGGGTCATCACGCTCGATGGTTCGATCAGACGGCTTCGGCGCAAACAACCATACAGTTGCAGCAATTCGCCGCTGGATTGTCATTCCCGGTGTTCGTCACCAGCGCTCGCGACGGCAGCAATCGGATTTTCATCGTTGAACGAACCGGCAAGATTCAGTTGATGACGCCGGGAACCAGCGCTCCGCTGGCAACGCCGTTTCTGGATTTGACCGCCAAAGTGTTGACTTCCACTGGCATCGGCGACGAGCGAGGGCTGCTCGGTCTGGCCTTTCATCCGCAGTTCAAAACCAACCGGCGCTTTTTTGTGAATTACACGCGCCGCAACGATGGAGCGACGGTGATTTCGGAATTTACGGCTTCGATGGCGAATGCGAACGTTGCTGACACGACCGAAAAACCGATCCTGACCATTGCGCAGCCGTTTTCTAATCACAACGGCGGGATGATGGATTTCGGCAAGGACGGCTTTTTGTACATCGGCATGGGCGATGGTGGTTCAGCCAACGACCCCGGCAATCGCGCGCAAAACAACGAGGAATTGCTTGGCAAATTTTTGCGAATTGATGTGGACACGCCCAATGGAGCCGAGCCGTATTCATCGCCTGCGTCCAATCCGTTTTTCGGCGCGACGCCCGGACGCGATGAAATTTATTCGACCGGATGGCGCAATCCGTGGCGATGGTCGTTCGATCGGCAAACCGGCGAGTTGTACGCAGGCGATGTTGGCCAAAACGCGATGGAAGAAATTGACATCGTCACGCTGGGCGGCAATTACGGCTGGCGCGTGTTGGAAGGAACGCGCTGTACCAATCTTGGCCCGGCGGCTTGCACCACGCCGGGATTCATTGCGCCGATTCACGAATACGGGCGCGCGGGTGGACGTTGTTCGGTGACCGGCGGATATGTCTATCGAGGAACGCGCGGGACGTTGCCGCCGGGAACATATGTGTTCGGTGATTACTGTACAGGCGAAATTTTCCTCCGCGAAAACGGATCGGTGCGAATGGCGCTGGATTCGCCTTATGCGATTTCGTCCTTTGGCGAAGACGAAGCCGGAGAACTGTACGTCGTGCATCTGGGTTCGGGAGCGAACGGCGCTGTGTATCGAATCACCAACCCAAACGCGACGGCGGTTGCTGCGACCAGTGTTTCAGCAGCGAATTATCGCAGCCCATTGGCGCGCGAAAGCATTGCGGCAGTCTTCGGCTCGGAATTGGCAGTCGTAACATTGCCAAACGCGGGTGGAACGCTGCCAACCAGTTTGGGCGGAACACAAATCTTTGTGACCGACAGCACCGGAACCAATCGCGCCGCGCAATTGTTTTTTGTCTCACCCACACAAGCCAATTACCTGATTCCGGTGGGAACGGCTGCGGGAACAGCGACGGTGACAATCACCAATTGGAGCGGAGTGCTTTCGCGCGGGACAGTGCAGATCAATCCGGTCGCCCCCGGATTGTTCACGGCCAATTCCACCGGACGCGGAGTTCCGGCAGCAGTCGCCGAACGCATTCTGGCGAACGGATCGCGCAGCACCGTGCCGGTCGCCGCGTTCGATGCCACGCAAAACCAGTTTGTCCCTGTTCCGATTGATCTGGGAACGGCAAACGACCAGGTGTTTCTGGCAGCATTCGGCACGGGCTTCCGTAACCGAAGCGCATTGACTGCGGTGACGGCAACCATCGGCGGCACGCCTGCTGAAGTAACCTACGCCGGGCCGCAAAACGATTTCGTCGGACTGGATCAAGCCAACATTCGCATCCCGTTCAGTCTGGCCGGGCGAGGCGAAGTAGATGTCGTTTTCACTGTTGATGGCCAGATGGCGAACACCATTCGCATCAACATCAAATGACCCGAAACGCGGCCAGCTTGACAGTGTCGGGAGCGGTCAATATACTCCCCGCCTTTCAAAGACCAAGTTTCAATTTGTTTGCAGCACTCAAGGAGAGTTTAAGAAGATATGCCGAATCATAAGTCCGCTGAAAAGCGGGATCGTCAAAGCAAAAAACGTAATCTGATCAATTCTGCCAACCG
>JAEUQP010001133.1 GCA_016789645.1 Acidobacteriota bacterium
GTGCCATTGGTACTGCCGCTGCCGCCACAAGCTGCGGCTGAAATTGCCAAAATGAATAAAAAGGAATGCAACAAGATTTTTCGCACTGTTAATTAGCTCCTCAATTTTTTTCCACGAAGTCACACGAAAAAGCACGAAGGGGGCTTGGTTTCCTTCGTGACTCTTCGTGTGCCTTCGTGGATAGGTTTGAATTCTTTTCTCAAGCCAAAGCGATGACTTCAATTTCGACTTTCACATCGCGCGGCAACCGAGCCGCTTGCACAGTCGAACGCGCCGGGCGGGTTGCGCCAAAAAACGTCGCGTACACTTCGTTCATGACCGCAAAGTCATTCATATCCGCCAAAAAGACCGTCGTTTTGACAACCTGGCTCAGCGAAGACCCGGCGGCTTCGAGCACGGCTTGCACGTTGTTCAACACACGTTCGGTTTGTGTGCGCACATCGCCTTCGATCAATTGACCGGTTGCCGGATCGAGCGGAATCTGGCCCGAAGCAAAAACGAATCCATTGGCTTTGATTGCTTGCGAGTAAGGACCTATCGCCTGCGGGGCGCGGTCGGTCTGGACACTCTCCATCTGTGATTTCCTGTGATAATTGGATTTGGTCGCAAATTTGACGGCGGATTGTAATCGAAAAGGTTGGTTTGGTGAAGCGGGCGGCAAGCCGACGGAGAACTCGGCAGGTTTGCAACCCTGCCGAGCGTTTTTCAACGTCTGGATTGTCGTCGAATGCCATCGTCACTTCTTCATCAAATCCAGCACCAGCGAAGTCATCGCCTTGACGCCGGTTTTCAGCGTCGGTTCAGGATTTGGTGGAGCAAACGAACTGGAATGATTGCTCGGCAACGGGACGCCGGTTCGCTGACTTTCAGCGACTTGTTCCGGCGAAAACACGCCGATGAAAAAGTAAAAGCCCGGAATTTGGTGATTGTCCAATCCGAAAAAGCCGAAGTCTTCGCTGCCCATCACCGGATCGGCTTTGGTGACGCGATCTTTGCCAAGCGTCTTTTCCAACACTGCACCCAACCGCGCCGTCAGCGCCGGATCGTTGTACGTCGCCGGAGCATACGATGGGCTGAATTTGACGATTGGCGCAAGTTTGTCAGGAATGCCTGCCGTTGCGGCGACTCCCTTTGCAATGCGTTCAATGGCCGCCAACACCTTTGTTCGCACTTCGGCCTTATAAGTTCTGACCGTCAATTGCAAATGCACTTCGTCCGGGATGATGTTGTGTTTGGTTCCGCCGTGAATCGAACCGACGGTGACGACCGCCGGATCGAGCGGCGAATTTTCGCGGCTGACGATGGTTTGCAAAGCGACGACAATTTGCGCGGCAACAATCACTGGGTCTTTTGCGGCTTCGGGACGTGAACCGTGGCCGCCGACGCCCCGGACTGTGATGTCTACGGAATCGGCGCTGGCCATAAAATAACCTGGCACGTAGCCGACTGTTCCGGCGGCTGATCCCCAGGCATGCAATCCCAACAGGTAATCCGGCTTGGGAAAGCGCGTGTACAATCCATCCTGCACCATCGCTTTGGCTCCGCCGATCGTTTCTTCCGCCGGTTGCGCCACCAGCATCAACGTGCCTTTCCATTGATCTTTCAGTTGGACGAGCAGCTTGGCCGTCGTCAGGAAAGACGCAACATGTGTGTCATGCCCGCAAGCATGCATGACGCTGACTTCCTGTCCGGCATCGTTTTTGGTTTTGACTTTGCTGGCATAGGGCAATCCGGTTTTCTCTTCGACCGGCAGCGCATCCATATCGGCGCGAACCAACACCGTCGGGCCTGCGCCATTTTTCAACAAGCCAACCACTCCATAACCGACAACGCCCGGCTGATCATATTTGCCAATGCGCTCGGTGACGTCGTATCCCAACGCGCGAAGCTCTTTTGCCACAAACGCCGAAGTCTTTTCTTCCTTGCCCGAAAGCTCCGGCGCGGCGTGCAGCATCTTATAAGTGTCCACCAGTTTGGCGGTTTCGTTGTTCAACAATTCGTCGAGCTTTGATTGCTGAGCCTGCGCTGTTACGGCCAACATCAAGCAGCCCAAAGCCACCAGAAAAAAGTTCCTACCCATCATCAATTCCCTTTTTTTGAAAAATTGCGCGACGGCAAAGAAACGAGTTTGCGCCATTGCCGTCGCGGTAAAGTGTTGTTTGTGATTACAAGCTCCGTAAAAATTTCAGAAGCCTGGCTTTGTCATTCGCGCTCAGTTTTTGGAATTTATCTGCTTCCTGAGCAGCACTGTTTTTGTGTCGCTGAATCGCTTCTTCGGGAGTTTTGGCGCTGCCGTCGTGCAACAGCGGTTCGCCATTGGCCAGCCGCGAGCCCATTCCCCACAAAGCGGCTGTGCGAATTTTGTTTTTGGTTTCGGGCGGCATGCCTTCACGCAGGATGGCTGGGCCGGTTCCGATGTCGTGCAGCAGAAAATCGCCATACGGATGAAACCGTTTATTGCCAAGCGCCGCCGGAACCGTGAACGATCCGCCGTTAACCTTCGCCCCGGCTTTGGCCGTCACCAGATCGGGCAAGTGGCAAACATTGCAACCGATGTTTTTAAAAATCTTCGCGCCGTTTTCGACGTCTTTGCGCTCTTTCGCGTCGGCGGGAATCAGGCGCGGAGGAGCCGACAACGCACGCATAAATCTGGCGAAAAACTCGACATCTTCGCCGAAGGTTCCGCCAGTGTCTTCAGGATCGGCGACTCCGTCGTCAACTTTTTGGCCAAGAAATGTGTTGTCTTCGGGTTGCAGTTTGGACGTAATGCCCATTTCATTTTTGTAGGCATCTGCCGCAAACGACAACAGACTGGCGTGCTGCGAAGCCCAGCCGAATCGCCCGACGGCTGTTTTGCCGGGAGCTTCGCTGATTGCCACGACACGAACCAGGCCTTTGATCCGTCCGTTGGTTCGTGCGTTTTGTTCGTTGGAAATGCGGCGCAGCATCTCGTCAGGAATGCACTCCACAAATCCATCGCCGAACAACGACAACGTGATAAACCGGTCACGCACGTTTTCACTGGCAGACAATGCTGCCGCTTCGGTGGTCGCGTTGTTCGTGGCTTGCAACGTAATCAGCGTTCCGCCGGGAGCCGGAATGAACTGGCCATTTTCCAAGTGGCCGGCGCGCAGCTCCGTCACAGGTCCACTACCGCCCGTCAACCCTCCTTTGACTGTTGGGCCATGGCAACCAGCGCAGGAGCTTTCGTTGAAATGAACTCCCAATCCGTCTTGTGGCCCTTCGATTTCGTCAAAGGCGTCTTTGGCTTCATCGAACTCTTTCTGAGAAACAAAGCCGTTTTGTTTTTCAAAGCTCTGAGGAGCTTCCTGCGGACACCCACTCGCCCCCAAAGTCGCAACACCGAGAACAACAATCGCCAATCGTTTCACCAATTTGTTTTTCACGCCGTCCTCCTTTTCAGGGTAAAGAGCGCGCGCGGCCACGCTCGTCGTTGGTTTATCGCGCAGCCTGCTGAGCGGGCTGCTTTCTGTGTTGATCGAACCAGCCAATAATGTGCAGCACCTTCGAGATGTGATGGCTGGGGCGAACCTGGATTCCGTGCGGTTCATTGGGAACGCGCACCAACACACTTTCGACACCCAGCAGCTTCAAGGCTTGATAATACTGTTCGGAATCCGACATCGGCGTTCGCCAGTCTTCTTCGCCGGTCAAGACCATCGTCGGCGTTTTGACGTTTTTGACCACCGACAGCAAATTTCGCTTTTCGTAATGTTCGACGTTGTCCCAGGGAAATCCGGGAAACCAGTGATTGTACGTCCAGTTGCCGATGTCCGAAGTCAGCACGAAACTGTACCAGTTGATGACCGGATAAACGGTTACCGCCGCGCGGAATCTCGGCGAACGTCCAATCATCCAGCAAGTCAACACGCCGCCGCCGCTGCCGCCCGTGACATAAAGTTGATCGGCGTCCACGTAGCCTTTGGCGACCACAGCATCCACGCCTGAATTCAAATCATAAAAATCATCACCCGGATAAGCGTGATGAATCAGATTGCCGAATTCCTGCCCATAACTGGTTGAACCGCGCGGATTCGTATACAGCACGACATAATCGCTGGCGGCCATCAGTTGCTTTTCCAAATCGAAGCGGAATCCGTAATCAGCGAACGGGCCGCCGTGAATTTCCAGAATCAGCGGATACTTTTTCGACGGATCGAAGTTGGGCGGTTTGATGATCCAGCCCTGAATCTTGCGATTGTCTTTCGATGAGTTGTACCAGATTTCTTCGACCTTGCCGATTTGCTTTCCGGCAAAGAGGTCTTCGTTGACCGCAGTCAGCGTTTTGACTGCTGACGGATTGGCCAACGCTCCAGCGGCGATGTCGCCGGGATTTGATGTGCTGCAGAGCGTGATGGCGAACGTGCCAGCTTTGGAAAGCGAAAACGATCCGCCCCCGCCATAAGCGCTGGTTCCGCTGCCCACATTGTCGAGCAGTTTTTTGACCTTGCCGTCCAGCGCGATGAAATACAGCCCAGTGTTGCCTTCACTGTTGGACAAGAAGTACAACCCGCTGCCATCCGCCGCCCAGCGATGATTGGTCACGTCGCGGTCGAAATCGCCGGACAAAATTTTCGCGCCACTGCCATCGCGCGCCATCACAGACAGCCGCGTCACTTGATAGCCTTGAAATTTGTCTTCAAATCCCAGATACGCGATCCACTTACCGTCCGGCGAAATTTGCGGATTGCCGTCAGGGCCTTTGCGGTTGGTCAGCTTTTTGAATGAACCATCGGCAACGTTGTATTCGACGACATCCGTGTCGCGCGCTTCGAGTTCGTAATTGTCATTGCGGTTGATGGAAATCAACAACGATTTGCCGTCCGGAGTCCAGATAGCTTCGCTGGCTCCCCAAACCTGTCCGCCGCCATGCTGGAACTTGCCACTGGAAACCTGGCGCGGTGTCCCGCCTTCGGCTGGCAACACAAACAAATGGTTATAGCCCGGTTTCAAATAGCCAACGCCGTTGTAGCGATACACCAGTTTATCAATCACCTTCGCCGGTTCAGCCCATTTCGCGCCTTCTGGTGGAGCAGGCATTTTAACGATCGAAGCCGGAGCTTCGGGAACCAGCATCGCAAATGACAACCATTTGCCGTCGGGCGACCAATTCAATCCGCTCGGCGCTTGCGTCAGGTTGGTCAACTTGGCTGTTTCGCCCGTGTCCATCCAGCGGCGATAAATCTGCGGCTGGCCATCGCGGCTGGAAATATACGCAAGCTGTTTTCCATCCGGTGACCAACGTGGCGAAGCATCATTGAAATTGCCTGTGGTCAACGGACGATGATCCGTTCCATCCGCGTTGACAATCCATAGATTCGAACATCGCCGGTCAGTCATGATGTCCGTGAACTGGCGAACATAAACGATGCGTTTGCCGTCCGGCGAAATCTGCGGATCAGCGGCAATTTCCAGATTGAAAATATCATTGACGGTCAGCTTGCTTGATTGCGCTTGCGCCGAACTCAGCCAGCTACAAGCCAAACTCAAAACTGCAAAGCAAATCATTCTGAAAGCGCGTTGCTGCATAAGTTCCTCCATTTCAGACAGTCCATATTTGCGAGAGCACTCGTTTGAAATTGCCGCCGAGGACTAATTCAATTTCCCGGTCGGTGTATTTGCGCCGAATCAGCCCTTCGGTCAGGTCGAACATACGTTTTGGGTGGTCAATGCCTTCGATATCTATTTTGTCGCGGAATCCGTAACTGCCTTTGTACCCGGCGCGCAGTCGTTTGTTTTCGGCTTCGGGCATGTCGTCGTACCCATCCAGGTCAATGTCACTGCCAACGCCCAGGTGTTCGACGCCAACCAGCTTTTTGACGTGATCGAAATGATCCAGACAATGTTCAATGGTTGTTGGTTCGTCATTTTTGACGAACATCCGCACGCCTGTGATTCCCATGACGCTGCCAGCCGCTCCCATCTTTTTGATGGCCTCATCGGATTTGCAGCGCGGATGGCCGGGCGCCAACGCGCGGCAATTGGAATGCGTAATCAGCACCGGCTGTTTGGAAATGTCGAACGCATCCAGCGTCGTGCGGTCGCCGCAATGCGAGACATCCACAGCCATTCCCAGTTTGTTCATGCGTTCGATGATGGCTACGCCGAAATCGCTGATGCCGTCGTCGCGCCGTTCGGTTGAACCGTTGCCAATCATGTTTCGCGTGTTGTAAGTCAATTGCGAAACGCGCTGCCCCAGACTGTAAAACAAATCCACATCAGCAGGTGTGCGAAAGTGTTCGGAGTTTTGCACGCCGATCAGCACACCGACTTTCCCGGAAGCTTTTACCCGATTCAGATCGTCAGCGCTGTCCACGCGCATCAACCACTGATCGTGATTGGCGATAAAGCTGTTCCACGAAGCGACATACCGCAACGTTTGCATGTGCGCTTCCGGGCCGCCCATTCCGACGGCAATGTGAAAAACATTGATGCTGGAATCTTTGAATCGCTGAAAGTCGGCTTGCTTGAAGGTGTCGGGATTCGTCAGCCACGGCGAAGTACTGATTTTGAATGGGCTGAGCATGTCAATGACGACTGATCGCTGAACCAATTCAATCGCTTTTGCCGAATACTCAACCGGCGAACCGGCAAACAACCGAAATCTGCCGCGATTGATCATCGGAACGCAGACGACTCCCAATCCGGCGCTGGCGACAGCTTTCAACCACTGGCGACGTTGCATGGAAATTTCTCCTTCGGGCGAACGATCCGCCCGGTTGAAATACTGCGTTGTGATTTTGAGAAAAGCCCGGAATTGAGCGAAAGGACTTTAGCACAGCCCGTTGCTTGCTGTCGCGGTTCGGCGTGTGGCATCTTGAATGTAGAGCAGGTTTTCCAACCTGCTCCGTCTTCCGCAAAGTATTTATAACGAATCACAAACAGATTTTCCAAACGCTCGGTTTCCACAAGACTCTTTTCTGTGAGTTACGAGCAGGTTGGAAAACCTGCTCTACACCGATTGAGGAGAAATTCATGCAAGTTGGTTTTATCGGCCTGGGCAT
>JAEUQP010001150.1 GCA_016789645.1 Acidobacteriota bacterium
TTTGAAGACCCGGTGCGGCGGCTGGGCGGAATCGGTTCCTGTTCGCACACCACGCGGATGAGTTCGGGCAAGTTGCGGTCTTTGAATTCGTAAGGCGATTGGCCGGTCAGCAATTCGTACAGGACTACGCCCAGGCTGTAGACATCGCTGGCCGTCGTGACCGGCTGGCCGCGCATTTGTTCCGGGCTGGCGTATTCGGGCGTCATCATCAGCGCGCCGGTCGTCGTTTGCGCCGTCAGTCCGTGCCGCTCCGCGTCGAGCAATTTGGCGATGCCGAAATCGAGGAGCTTCGCTGTGCCGTCTTCCGTGACCAGAATGTTGCCGGGTTTCAGGTCGCGGTGGATGACCAGATTTTGGTGAGCGTATTGCACCGCCGAACAGACTTGTTGAAACAGCGTCAGCCGTTCGGCGATGGTCAGTTGGCGCGCGCGGCAATACTCTGTGATCGGTTGGCCTGTGACGTGTTCCATCACGAAATAAGGCCGCCCGTCTTCGGTGGTTCCGCCGTCAAAGAGTTGCGCGATGTTGGGGTGATGCAGATTGGCCAGGATTTGCCGCTCGCGGCGAAACCGGCGAATGATCTCCGCCTGGTTTACGCCCGGCCAGAGCAGTTTGATGGCGACTTGCTGGCGATACTGTTGGTCTGTGCGTTCGGCCAGACAAACAATGCCCATGCCACCACGCCCCAGTTCGCGCAGAATTTGATACGGCCCAACGCGGCTGCCGACCAAAGAGCTTGTCAGCTTGGCGTCCAACACTTCCGCCATCGCTTCGGCAGGCGCGGATTCCAGAAAATCTTCCACGCTTTCATCCACCGCCAGCAATTGTTCGACTTCGCGGCGCAAGGTTGCGTCGCCGTTGCAGGAATTTTCCAGAAATGCCGCGCGCTGATCGGCGGGAAGCTCCAACGCGGATTCCAGCAGTTGGTCAATTTGTTGCCAGCGAGTTGGAGTCACGGCTTGGCCTCCGGTGATGAAAATCTTCGTCCACGAAGAAGAAAAAATAGACAGGATTTTCAGGATTTATTTTTAGCTTGGTTGGACTCCGTTCGCACAAATTCCATCCTGTTGAATCCTGTAAATCCTGACAAAAAAATCTTCGTGTTTCTTCGTGTGGCTTCGTGGAAAAATCTTGGCTTATGAAGTCAATAATTCTTTGTACAGCCAAAGCTTGGCTCTTGCCCATTCGCGTTTGACGGTGATGGAGGCAATGCCCAGCACTTCAGCGACTTCTTCCACCGTCAAACCTCCAAAATACCGAAGCTCGACAATGCGGCTTTTTTGCTGGTCAAGCCCCGCCAGCCGACTGAGCGCGTCATCCAGCGCCAGCAACTCGGCAGAACGATCCGGCGCAATCACAGCCACGTCATCCAAAGACAAATGCTGCGTGCCACCGCCGTGTTTGACCTGTTGCCGTTCTCGCGCGTGATCCACCAACAGATGCCGCATGACTTGCGAAGCGACGGCGAAAAAATGCGCGCGATCTTGCCATTCGACTTGTTGCTGATTGACCAACCGCAAATACGCTTCGTTGACCAGTTCGGTCGTTTGCCAGGTGTGGCCTTGCCGTTCGCGGCTCATGATGCGTTTGGCCAGCCGGTGCAATTCGTCCTGCACCAGCGGCAACAATTGATCCAGCGCCGTTTTGTCGCCCGCTCGCCAGGCTTGCAGCAACTGCGTGACTGATGGTGTAGAGGTTTCAGACATTCGTATATTTTCCTGAATTTAAGCCGATGGATTATGGCGCAGGGAGTTTACCAGCAGTC
>JAEUQP010001193.1 GCA_016789645.1 Acidobacteriota bacterium
AAGCTGTGCCCCATCAAATGAAAATCCACCTGTCGCCCGGCATCGGCAGCGATTTTCTGCATCGTTCGCAACAACGCGTGAGCGCCGCTTTCACCGAAAGTTCGGGCACGACTTTTCATGCGCCAAAAGCTGAAGGTCCGCAGCGGCGAAAGCAAATTACCGAAAAATGACATCTTGCCAAAACTTCCGGTTTCCAAATCCAATTGTTCCTGTTGAGCAGCTTCCCGAAAAATCTGGTCGGGATCAGGCGTTGCCTGATCGGCATCAATCGCCGCCTGTTCAGAACCATCGGCAAATCCCAACGACTTGCTCAACGCTAGATACGCCTGGCGAACGTCATCAGGTAGCGAATCGTGTTCATCCAGCGCGGCGGTCAGAATCGTCTCAAGCTGTTTGCGAATTTCCGGCGTATCTCCCAACCGTTTGGCGTAATCATCCACCGCCGCAGCAACGATCTTTCCGGCTTCGCTGTTTGGGTCGAATCCAAACGAACCGTCATTGTCTTCGTCGCCCCACGGTAAACTTGGCCAGTGCAATCCGACTAACAATGGTTTGAAACCCGGTCGTTTTTTCTTCATGGCTTCGACGTCAGCAGGAACTGTGAACAGGTTCGGCATCCAACGGTCATATTGATTGATGGCAGCCGGAACGTCGCCCATCCAGCCGTGACTCATGATAATCACGTCGGTGTAACCGCCGGTTTTGAATTCGTCGAGCATGACACTGCTCGAAACGCCTTCTTCACCGCCAAAACGTTCGTTCCCGTTCTGGTCAAAATTGATCAGGTAATATTGAAACTGCGTCCCGGGCACAGGTCTGATAAGCATGGTTTTTCTCCTCTTGAATCGTTGGTACGTTAGCCGTTATTGCGCCAGATGATTTCTTCATTGGTGCTGTAAAAGACTTTTTCCATTTCTGCCGGCCATTGATGACGTTTTTTTCGCAGCCGTTCGATGGTTGCCATGTCGCCGATTTCCGCCAGCGCTTGCAACGCCTTGGTTCGCAGATATAGCGCGGCTTTCGATTTGCCGCTTTCTTTTCCGACGATGCAGTTCTTTTCACACAACGCCACGGCCTCGAATTCACTCTTCCAAAACTCACAATTTGGCGGATGCAAATATCCGATCGTCAAAATCGCACGGCCTTTTTGCTGATAAGTGGAGTCGGGCGATTTCAGCACGCTTTCGACAAATTCGCGTGCTTTTTCATTGGGATGGCGAATCTGGCCGATCAGGTAAATCAACTGTTCGCGACGTTCGCTGAACTTAATCGGATCGTCGAGAATCCCTTTTTCGATGAGCGGCAAAATGGCATTTCGCATGACGCGTTCAGGGTCCAGCCCGGACAGCGAATCCGTGATCGCCCAACGAATGATTTCGTGAGTGGAATCATCCAGAAACGCTTCGAGCAATTTGCTGTGCGCTTCGTTATCCCGCAAATCGCCAAGCGCAAATGCCGCCATGGACGCCAGCGCGTCGTTGACCGTTCGCTGCACTTCTGCTTCTGCTGTATTGGGGTCTCTCATTCGCTTTTCCAGCGAACGAATTTCCTCTTTGCCGCCACGAATCCATTCCTGAATCAACGCTTCAAGCTCTGGACAGAGCCGGCGAAGTTCCACCGTGAATTCATTGTCGGGTTGAGTTCTGGGTGGCAACAAACGCCGCAACGCTCTGCCCGCCGCTTGGCGAATACCGCCATATTCAAAATCCTGGCGGCTGTTGGAATTGACGCGAGTCTTTTCCATGGCAATACGCGTCAAAAACCGCACCACTTCCAATCTCCGCAACCGTCCAAGCGATTCCACTGCTCGAAGCCGTTGGAATGAACGAGGCTCGTTTTCACTGCTGCTGCGCCAGATCAAGGCGTCAACGATCATTGATTCCACGTAACTGGATTCGTCACGTTCCTCGCCTTTGCTTTTGAGCATCCCTGAATCGGCTTTGCCGTTCAACTGAGCTTCTAGCAAACAGCGCGCTGCCAGAAAGACCTGTTCGCCGTCCTTCAGCGAGGTTGAGTAAGCGATCTTTTCCAACAAATCTCTGGGGTTGTTCACCATTCCAGCCAGCAAAGTCAACGTGTCGTCCCAACGACGCAAATGACTGATTCGTCCCAATCCGGCGGTGATCTCTTCCCAGCGTTTCGGGTTGTTCTGAATTTTCAGATATTGCGCACAGCAATACGCTTGATAAGCCGAATACAAAAACCGGACAGAATCTCCGCCAGCCGACGCTAGCAAATCTTTGTCAATCAACTGTTCCAGCATTTCTTCCAACTGATATTCACGGTTGTCGCGGACTTTGCCGATCAATTCCAGCGCATCCTTGATCGGCAAAGTCGGCTCGCTGGTCATCTGCATTCGGTACGCCAACAGGTACAGTGTGTCCAACGCGCGCGCTTGCAATCCGCGCTTGGTTGGCAGATTTCGGACTTTGTCTTCGACAATGTCCTGCAACACGCTGACGCGATTTTTCGGGAATTCGCCTTTGAGCGCCTGCCAAATCAACTGCACAAACATCCAGGGCATCCCAGCCAAATCGAACAACTGCGTTTCTTCCAGTTCCCGGCGAAGCCGAATCAGCGCTTTTTCGGCAGCGGACGGTTCGGCATCCGCTCCCGATTCGTGACGCCGTTTTTCCTCTTTGGCCGTGCTGTCGGCCAGAAA
>JAEUQP010000049.1 GCA_016789645.1 Acidobacteriota bacterium
GCCACCATCGGGTTGAGCATGGGAACCGACCCCGAACGCTTCAACGAAGCCAAGCTGATTTTGATCTGGGGATCGAACACGATCACGTCGAACGTTCACCTGTGGCCGAAGATTCTGGAAGCGCAACGCAATGGCGCGCGCGTCATCGCCATTGATCCTTATCGCAGTTTGACCGCCGAAAAATGCGATCAGCACATCGCGCCACTGCCGGGAACCGATGGCGCACTGGCGCTTGCCATGATGCACGTCATCATCAAAGAGAATCTGATTGACGCCGATTACGTTGAAAAATATACGCTCGGTTTTGAACTGTTGCGCGAACGTGTGTTGGAGTATCCGCCGTCAAAAGTTGCCAAAATCACGGGACTCGACGAAACGACAATCACAACCCTGGCGCGCGAATATGCGACGACCAAACCTTCGATCATTCGGTTGAATTACGGCATGCAGCGTCACGCCGGAGGCGGTATGGCGGTTCGCACGGTGGCATGTTTGCCCGCGTTGATCGGAAGCTGGCGCGATGCGGCTGGCGGAATGCTGCTTTCGACTTCCGGCACGTTCGGTATGAACACGACGGCGCTGGCTCGACCCGATTTGATCTGGAACAATCCGCGCACAATCAATATGTCTGCCATCGGCGACGCCCTGACGGGGTTTCAGCGTGTGCAGAAATTCAACGCGCAAGGAGCGCCGACTGAAACTTTAGAACCGCTTGATCCGCCTGTGCGCGCGATTTACGTCTACAATTCCAATCCCGTAGCTGTCGCGCCCGATTCGCGCAAAGTCATTGCCGGATTCCAGCGCGAAGACCTTTTCACCGTCGTTCACGAAATTTTCCAAACCGATACGGCGGATTACGCGGACATCCTGTTGCCCGCAACGACGCAACTGGAGCAGTGGGACGTTCATCGCGCTTATGGTCATTTGTACGTTGTGCTGAATCAACCCGCCATCGCGCCCATTGGCGAAGCCAAACCCAACAGCGAAGTCTTCCGTTTGTTGGCCGAACGGATGGGATTCACCGACGATTGTTTCAAAGACTCCGACGAAGAGTTGATTCGCCAAGCCATCACCAGTCCGAATCCGCGCATGCAGGGCATCACGCTGGAAGAATTGAAGGAAAAAGGATGGCAACGGTTGAACGTGCCCGAACGCTTTGCGCCCTTTGCTGAAGGCAATTTCCCGACGCCTTCCGGCAAATGCGAATTCTTCAGCGAGACTTTGGCCAAGCAGGGAATTGATCCGTTGCCGGTGTACATCGCTCCCCGCGAAACCTTGCAGGATGCGCCGCAACTGGCGAAAAAATATCCGCTGGCCGTGATTTCTCCGCCCGCGCACAACTTCCTGAATTCAAGCTTTGCTAACTTACCCAGCTTTGTTAAGGCCGAAAAAGAGCCGCACCTGGACATTCACCCGAACGATGCCGGATTACGTGGCATCAAAGACGGCGACCGCGTCCGCATCTTCAACGACCGAGGCGAATTTCACGCTAAAGCCCGCGTCACCGACAAAGCCCGTTCCGGCGTCGTCGTCGCGCTTTCCGTCTGGTGGAAGAAGCTGACCTCTGACGGCTGCAACGCTAACGACGTGACTTCGCAAGGCCTGACCGATTTAGGCGCAGCGGCTACGTTTTATGACGCTTTGGTGGAAGTGGAGAGGAGAAAGTAACTTTTAGCTTGGAGGAGTGTATTGAGATTGTAATGAACCCGTAAAGCAGGACATTTTACCCAGGTTAAGTGTCCAGTTTTAGGGGACCATTACACGGGGTGGGAAAACGAAGAATGTCAGGATTGGTTGCGCGAAAAATTTCATGAAGATTGATTGGGTCAAGCTTCAGCCCTGCCATTTACAAACGGCGGATAATAACGATAATCACCCGCCAGTAACATTCGAGCGGAATTAAGTTGTAAAAAGGATAGGTATTCGGTGTTACCGTAGTGAAGGCGATGTCATTAGCCTCCCAACTTTGCCGTCGTCAGTATTCATCAAATCTCCAGAAATACCTTTCCCTGTCCAAGGAGAAGGTTAAAGAGAAAAATTTACAGCGACCTGAGAAAGGAAACGCTCTGGATTAAAGTCTGATTCGATTCCAGCCGTAGCTGTGTATTCGAAACAGGTCTTGATCCTGTCTTACTTTGTCAGTGCCTTGCTGCAAAATAAAATGGCCGGAATGCCGTCGCCGTGGAAAAGCTTTACGACATTCCAGCCTGCTATCACAAATCGTCATAGGAAAAGATCATTTCCAAACGATCTGGGTTGCCTTTTTGTAGACGTGCAATCGGAACGATTGGTTAAGTTTTTTTTCGCACGGCCCAAACCTAAACCAAGGAGTTTCGATGTCCTCGCAGAGCTTTGCGGAGAGTCCCTCTTTCTCTATAGTTGTTCCGCTGTTCAACGAAGAAGAGAACGTTCCTTTACTGATTGAAAAAGTTTTTCGAGAAGTCGGCTCAGATCCAACATTTCTTGAATTGGTGTTGGTTGATGACGGCAGCCATGATCGGACGGCATCTTTTGTTCAAGAACACATGCGCCGAGAATCGAGAATTCGACTGGTCAGCCATGATCGAAATCGTGGACTTGGAGCAGCCATCCGCACTGGCTTGAGGAATGCCAATGGCGATTTGGTTCTGTATACCGATGCCGATCTGCCATTTGATTTTTCCCTAATTCCTAAACTGATTTCGTTGGGCGGCGCTGACCATGTTGTGTTGGGATGCCGTCTCAACCGGGGCGAAGGCTCACGCCGGTGGGTGCTGACCAAAGGCTACAATTTTCTGATTCGCGTCCTGTTTGGTTTGAAGGTGCGGGATGTGAACTTCGCCTGCAAGGTTCTACCGCAAACGCTGGTTCAGGTGGTGAATTTGAAATCTGAAGGTTCATTTATTGACGCCGAAATCTTGTTGGAAGCGCGGCGATACGGATTGGAGATTGTGGAATTTCCGTTGACATATTTTCCTCGCGCTCTGGGACTTTCCACACTTTCCAGGCCACAGGTCATCTTCGGAATTTTGCGGGAAATGGCGAGCTATCTGAAAACCAGTCTCCTGGTGGGCAAAGCGTCTCTGCCTATTCGGGCGCAAAAGTTATGATTAGAAGATTGATTCTCAATGCCGACGATTACGGACTCTGTTCAGAGGTCAACGTGGCCATCGAAGAGTTGATTGAGGCTGGCAGGTTGAACGACGTGTCGGTTTTGGCCAATGGGAATGAACTGGATTCCGCGGTTCGATTTCTGCGCGCCCATACGCAAGTCAGTATCGGCGTGCATTTGAATGCAATCGAAGGTCTGCCGCTATCGAATGCTGCCAATGTCAAAAATTTGATTGGTAGTAATGGAACCTGGACCGGGTTGCGAAAGCTAATGCTGCGCTGGGCCGCCAGGCCAACAGCCGTTAGCCGAGTCGTGGAATTGGAATGGCGAATGCAGATTGAATTGCTGCTCGAACGAGGACTGAGATTGTCACATGCGGACAGCCACCAGCATGTCCATGCGTTTCCCCCAGCCTGGCGCATTGCGGTCAAGTTGTGTAGCGAATACGGCATCCCATCGCTGAGGTTTCCGCGAGAGCGCAATGCCTTGCCGATGCGCCGCGTCGGGGCATTTGCGCTTGGCGCTTCGCTGGCAGCTTCGCGGTTGATGGCTGGGGGAACTGGCTTGCGGCACAACGAACATTTTCTGGGCTTCAAACGTGCCGGAGCGTATGGTTTTCAAGAGTTGGTCAACGACCTCCGGCAGATTCCCGCGGGCGTGGCCGAACTGGCGCTACATCCCAGCACAGCGGATGGAATTCCTTATCCGAACCTATTTGGCAATCACGAACGCCTGGCTTTGCTCGACTCGTCGTGGCCGGAAGCGATAGCGGAACTGGGAATTGAACTCACCACCTGGAAGGACATTGCCAATGACAGAGAAAAATGAGCGATGGGAAACTGTCGTGCTAATTGCCCTGGCAGCAGCGATTTTTGTTGGCAGCGCGGGGATTCCGGCATTGTTGGACGACGCAGATTCGTTTTATGCCGAAGTCGCGCGTGGCATGAACTGGCGACACGATTGGATTACGCCGTACTGCAATTCGCTGCGCTACCTGGAAAAACCGCCATTATTTTATTGGCTGATTTCGCTCAGCTATACGGTATTCCGCTCGGCAAATGAATTTACTGCTCGACTGCCAACGGCGCTGGCAGTCGTTGGGCTGGTTTTCGTTACCGTCCAAATTGGCAAACTGTTGTTTGGGTCGCGCGCGGGATTATTGGCCGGGACGGCTTTGACAGCCTCGATCGGCATGTTTCTGTTCACGCGGATCATTTTGCCCGACGTGTTGTTTACGCTGATGCTGTCTTTGATCTTCTATTCGTTTTTACGTTGGGAACGCGCCGAGCGAAAAACTGGTTGGTTGATGGCGATGTATGTTTTCACCGCATTGGCTGTGCTGGCCAAAGGCGGAATTGGCATAGTGTTTCCTGCTGGAATTTTGTTTTTCACGCTGGCCATCAGCCAGCGATGGCGCGACATCTGGCGATTGATTTCGGTGCCGGGAATTCTATTGTTTTTGGCGATAGCGGCTCCTTGGCATGTGCTGATCGGCGAACGCAATCCAGGCTTTTACTGGTTTTACTTTGTCAACGAACACCTATTACGGTTTTTGGGCAAACGCTATCCAATGGATTACGGAACCGTACCGCTGGTTCCGTTCTGGTTGCTGCATATAGTGTGGTTGTTTCCGTGGTCGTTGTATTTGTTAACGCTACTCCGGCCTGCCAATTTCAAACAATTGTTGGCTGACAATCAGGGTACGGCGTTGTTGCCGGTGTGTTGGGCGCTGACGATTTTGGTGTTCTTTTCGTTTTCTTCGCGGTTGGAGTATTACACTGTGCCGGCATTTCCGGCGATGGCTTTGCTGGCCGGAGCGCAGTGTTGGCGGATGTGGGAGCAAAAACAGAAGTGGCCAAGTCTGACGCTCGGCTTGGTCGGCGCTTTGATTGGCGTTTCGCTGATCGTGATCGCCGCTGTTGTCTCCTCGAAAACGCCCGACACCTGGTTGAAGCTCAAAGACAATCCGGATTTGTATGTGTACTACCTGGGGCATTTGTTCGATCTGACTTCGGAAAGCGTGTTGGCGTTGCGGACTCCGTTAGCGTTGGCGGGAATCGCCTTCGGGCTGTTTCTTCCGCTGCATCATGTTGCCAAAAAGCCTGAAGCCAAAGCAGCCCTGCTGACGATTGGAATGGGAATCTTTTTTGTCGCGGCCAATTTGGCATTTTTGATCTTCGCACCGCGTCTGACTTCTAAACCTTTGGCCGAAGAAATCAGCCACCGCTCCAGTGCGGAAGATGGTTCGATCATCGTCATTGATGGTGAGTACGAGGAAGGGTGCAGCGTTGCCTTTTACAGCGGGCGCACCGTGATGATGCATAACGGGCGGTCAGCAAACTTGGAATACGGATCACGCTATGCTGACGCACCGCCGCTTTTTCTTGGCGATAAAGAACTGAAAGCCCTGTGGGAGCAATCCAACCGTCGGTTATTTTTGCTGACTTTTCAATATAAACAGGAAAAACTGGCGACTGTGATTTCAAAGGGGAAGCATGAATTAGCGCGATACGGCGACAAAATTCTGCTGTCCAATTTGCCGGATCAATGACAATTACTTTTGTTTGCCGAATCGCAGGTACAGTGCAGGCATCAGAAATAAGTTCAGCACAGTTGACGTGAACAATCCGCCCAGAATGACTACGGCCAGCGGATGTTCGATTTCGTGGCCGGGTTTGTTTCCACCGAGCACGATGGGCAAGAGAGCCAGACCGGTTGCCAGCGCCGTCATCAAAATCGGAGCGAGTCGTTCTTCCGAACCGCGCAGCACCAATTCCGGTCCGAACTCCTGGCCTTCTTCGGTTTCCAAATGGCGGTAATGGCTGACCAGCATGATGCCGTTGCGAGCGGCGATGCCCAGCACCGTGACAAAGCCCACCAGCGAACCCAGCGATAGAATTCCTCCGGTCGACAATGTCGCGGCGACTCCGCCGATCAGCGCAAACGGCAAACTGACGAAGACCAGCGTAACCAATCGCGCCGAGCGAAAATCCGTATGCAGCAACAGCAAAATTCCCAGTAATGACAAACCAGACAACCAGAACAGCCGATTGCGCGATTGTTGCCGAGCGGCGTATTCGCCCAGAAATTCCGGGTGGTAACCACGCTCGAAGGGCAAGGCTTTGACTTTGGATTCGATCTCGCGGGCAACACTGCCCAGGTCGCGGCCTTTGACATCGCAGGTTACGTCAATTCGCCGCGAAGCGCCTTCGTGCTGGATGACATTCGGCGTTGGCACGATTTGAATATCCGCAACATCGCCGAGCGGAATGTCTCCACCGCTGGGCAAGGCAAATCGCAATCGTCGCAAAGACTCGATGTCGGTGCGCGTGCTGGCCGTTCCCCAAACCACAACATCGTTGATTTGCTGGTTTTGGTATAACTCGCCGACTTTCGTGCCTTTGATCAGAGTTGTTGCGGCGGTTCGCACCACGCCGGGTGTCAATCCGAAACGAAACGCTGCTTCGGATTTGACCTGCACTTCCAGTTGCGGAACCAGCACCTGCTGTTCGACTTTCAAGTTGGTGACGCCCGCTACGCTGCCGATGGTTTTGCTGACTTCAGCGGCTTTTTCGCGAAGCACTGCCAAATCGGTTCCGTAAATTCGCACGACGATGGAAGCGCCCGCGCCGGTCAAGACTTCCTTGATGCGTTCTTTCAGGTACGTCAGCAAATCGCGCGTCAGCCCCGGATACCCATCTACGACTTCCTGGACCTTGGCGACCGTCGCTTCATAGGGCACGTTCGGGTCAATGCTGATCCACAGTTCAGTGAAATTCGGGCCGACGACTTCGTCCGCAACTTCAGCACGTCCGATGTGCGAACCGAAGTTGCGAACGCCGGGAATCGCGCGCAGTTCGCGGCTGGCGCGGAGCGTGATGCGATCCATCGCTTCGATGGAAGTGCCGGGCTTTTCGACCCAGTGCATCAGAAAGTCCGTTTCCTTGAAGTTCGGCAGAAACTCTTCGCCGAGCAGCGGAATGACGGCAGCAGTCGCAATCAGAAAAATCAAAAGTGTGACGGTGGCCAGCCGCCAACGCGTAACCAGGTTGTCCAGCAACTTGCGATAGCCGCGTTTCAACCAACGGGTCAGGCGAGGTTCGGAAGAAGTTTTGTTGACGGCTTGCGGCAACAGCAACAATGACAACGCCGGCGTCAGCGTCAGCGCGACTCCTAACGACGCCAGCACCGCCAGCACGTACGACACCGCCAACGGGCGGAAAAACGATCCTGACAATCCGTCCAGAAAAAAGATCGGCACAAACACCAGGACGACGATCAACGTGGCGTAAACAATCGCACTGCGGACTTCGAGCGAAGCGTTCAGCACGACGCTCATCGCTGGTTCAGGCTGTTCCAGTTCACGGTTTAATCGCAATCGCCGGACGATGTTTTCGACGTCAATGATGGCATCGTCCACGACTTCGCCGAGCGCGATGACCAGGCCGGCAATGACCATCGTGTTGATGGTAAAACCGCGATAGTACAGAACCAGCGCCGCCGCCATCAGCGACAAGGGAATCGCCAGCAAGCTGATCAACGCCGTGCGCCATTCAAACAAGAACACCACCAGCACAACGATCACCAGCAAACAACCTATGAGCAACGCGCTGCGAAGATTTTTCAGCGCAGTTTCGATAAAGGTCGCTGGGCGGAAAATGGTCGAATCCATCTCCACGTCTTTCAGGCCGGGTTTGAGCGCAGCCAGCGCTGCCTCGACGTTGCGCGTGACGTCCAAGGTGTTGCCTTCGGGTTGTTTTTCGACAATCAGCAACAAGCCTGTCCCATCGTTGATGATCGCATCGCCGATGGGGGGCGGAAACCCTTCGATGACTTCGGCCACTGCGCCCAGCGGCAAAGGCGAACCGTGCCGATATGCCACCGGCATGCGAGCTAAATCTTCAGGCTTGACCACGGCAGCAGGGTGCGTGACGGCCAGTCGTTGATTCGGTGTGTCAACAAACCCGCCTGCGCCGACGGCGACGGCGTCGCGCGTCGCTTTTACCACTTCGTCAAGCGTTACGTTGTGCGCACGTAACCGGTCAGGATCAACCAATGCCTGAATCTGTTTGTCGCGCTGTCCCCAGATGGCAACGTTGGCGACTCCCGGAATGGCCATCAAACGAGGCCGAATCGTCCACCGCGCCAGAGCGCTCAACTCCATTTGCGAAAGCTTGTTGGACCAGACGCCGATTTTCAGCGCGCGACTGGTGGAAGATAGCGGCTGCAAAATTACCGGCGCTTTGGCGGCTGCGGGAAGTTGCGGCGCAACCAACGCCAGTCGTTCCTGCACGACTTGCCGAGCGCGCATCAAATCAGCGTCCTGCTCTAAGATCAGCACCACCGACGATAAGCCTAGCACCGATTTCGACCGCAGCGTTTTCAGTTTCGCCGTCCCATTCAGGGCGTTTTCAATTGGGATGGAAATCAAGCTTTCGACTTCGGCAGTGGATAGCCCCGGTGCTTCGGTTTGGATTTCCACCAACGGCGGCGCAAATTCAGGAAAGACATCCAGCGGGGTCGTTTGGATCACACGCACGCCGACGATCATGAGCAAAATCGCCAACGCAACAACAACCAATCGCAAATTGAGAGAAGTAGAAACGAGCCAGTTCATAGTGTAGGTGTTAGGTGACAGGTGTCAGGTGACAGATGATTGGCGTTAGGATTCAGGAAGCTACTGTAACTGAAACCTGCCACCTGAAACCTGTCACCTACAACCTATTTCCCGGTGCTGAATTCCGTGCCGAATAATTCGGCAACTCCAGTGATGGCTACTTTGGCACCAACCGCGGGGCCACGATTCAGAACGGCGAGCGAGCCAACGACACGGGCAATTTCGATGCGGCGGCGAACGTACGTTTGTGGCGCTGTGGTTTCATACACCCAGGCACCGCCGTTGATGTCGTAGACCACCGCTGACCACGGAACGACCAGGCTTTCTGTCGTGCCCTTCAGCGAAAGTGTGACGCCCATTCGCTGGCCCGGTCGCCACGAGCTATCCGTGTTGGCGATTTCAAAATACAAATCCGCTGTGTTGGCCAGTGGATCTGCCGTTGGAGGCGCTTTGACCGGGCGGGCTGACTTTGTCGCTGCACCGGGCGCGTCGGCCAGATTGTGAATGCGGGCGGATTGGTTCGGCGCCAGTTCGCGCAAATCGCCGACGTACACCGGCACGCGAATCCAGAGCGAAGACAGGTTGGCGATTTCCAGCAGCGGCGCTCCACCAGCAACAGACTGGCCGGGATTGGTAAAGACTTTCGTGATCATGCCATCACGCGGAGCCGTAATTGTGACTTCGTAATCCGAAGTCAACGGTTTGCTGTCGAATCGTTCCAATCGGGCACGCGCGGCTTTCAGTTCGTTTTCAGCCAAATCGAGTTCTTCGCGGGATTGCTGGACGGATTTTTCGCTTCCAGCCTTGTCGCGCAGCAATTGCTCGGCGCGATTCAGTCGAACACGAGCGGCTTCGACTTTGGTTTGCGCGGCTGTGACGTCGCGTTCGAGCTGCAACCGTACATCGCGTTCGGGTGATAGGAAAGGCGTTACTCGGAACAGCGGTTGGCCTTTGCGAACAAACAGTCCGACAATGGGCGCACCGGGGGAATTGTCCAACGTCCCAGCCATTGGAGTTGCGACCGAAGTCGTGCGATCCGGCGGCAACACGATTTCTCCGGCAAAGCTGCGCGTTTCGGCGACGGATTGAATTGCGGTGGCGGCGGTTTCGATGCCCAAGCGCTGTTCGGCTTGCGGAGTCAATTTGATCATCGCCAGTTCGGTTTCCTTGACCGTGTTTTCAACTTTGGCAGGCGGAGCGGGTTTGGACACTTCGGCTGCTTGTGGTTTGGAGCAGCCGAAGAGAATCAAGGTGATGCTCAAAATAATTATTAATCGGGTGATGTGCGGACATTCTGTCCGCGCTCCGGCGAGTAATCTATTTTCCAATCAGCCTCCTTCCGATGCTGCGTTCCAGATTGGCGGCGGCGCGCGCTTGCGCGGCCTGCAGTTCCACTTCTCGCAACTGAGCATCGGTGTGTCGTTGCGCAGTTTGAAGCACCAGCAAATATGCAACGTCTCCCGCGGCATAAGCGCGTTCGGCGCGGCGAAGCTCTTCGCGGGTTTGCGGCTGGACGGTCATTCGCCAGCGTTCCAACGATTGACGTTCCTGTTCAAGTTGAGCGTAGGCTTGTTGCACTTCCATCGCGACGCGATGCCGAGCGGCGGCCAATTGTTTGGCGGCGCGTTCGATGTCGGTTTCAGCGCGGGAAATGGCTCCGCCGTTGCGGTTGAAAATCGGCAAGTCAATCATCAATCCTGGCCCTTGCTCAAAACCATTCACGCCTTTGCCGTATTCTTTGGCGATGGCGGAAACGACCAGAATTTTCGACCGTTCCCATTTGGCGCGCTGCCCCGCGGCCTCAATGGCCAGTTCGGCGGCTTTCAACTCGGGACGAGCTTCGAAGGCTTGCTTGATGAGTTCGTTGATCGGGTCAGCCGTGGCATTGGCGGGCAAGGCAACCGTCAGAGCCGGCGTGACAGGCGTGGCAGAGGTTGACGTCGGCGCAAGTTGAAACGATTGTGCGCTGGTGCCAAAGCCAAGCAAGGCGTGCAATCGGATTCGCGCCAGCGAAACATCATTGGCGAAACGCCCCGCCTGTTCGGCGGCCAAGCTCGCATCCAGCCGCGAGGCGTTGGTTTCCAGTTCGCTGATTTCTCCGACACGAAATTGTGCGTTGACGATGACGGCGATTTCATTGCGTTCGCGCGCAGCTTGCGCGGCGATGCGCGAACGAGATTCGGCCAGCAACGCGTCGGCATACGCCAACCGAACATCTCGAACCAGGTCGAGCGCCATTGCTGCCAGTGTTTCTTCGGTTCGATTGAGTTCCAGTTTGGCGGCGGCAACCCGGTGAGGGCGTTGCCACAGCACGTCGAACGGCCATAACGCGACCGCTTCCAACACGCGCACGCTGAACGGCAAGATCAACGTCAGGTTCGGGTTTCGCAATTGACCGGCTTCGATCACGTCAGCGCGAGCCAAACCGAGCGCGGCGAGTTCCGCCTGCAACGCTGGATTGTTCCAGAGCGCAATGGCCACGGCTTCGTCTTCGGATACTCCGTCGTCCAACGAAACGCCTTCGGGCAATGCAAAGCCAACAGGCTTGGCCGCCGGGTTCAACCTGTGCCCAGTGCGAGCCTCGACCTGTTTAGAAACATTGGTTGTCTGAGCTTGAACCGCCGAAAACAAAACTGCCGACAAGATCGCTCCCCAGAAAGGCAACTTTCGTCTGTTCATTCACCCTCCGCGGTTATTTCACTGGATTGCCGTTCGGATCCACTTTGATTTCCGACATCTTTCCGGCGGTTTTGACATGAGCCTCGTAAGCCACGATGACGTTGTTTTCAGTGATGGATTCGACCAGCAAAATCTTGCTTTTGCCTGCCTGTTTCAAAATTTCGGCTTTGGCACCTGCCGGTACCGAAGCCAGCGGAACTTGTTCCTCAACCGTGACGATTTTGCCATCGGGATCAATCGTTACATCTTTGCTGTGACCTTTAACCAGCAATTCGGCTTCGTAATAGGTCTTGCCGTTTTCGGTTTCCATGGCCAATCCGCGCAGCTTTGCGCCTTTGCTGACTTCCTTGACCGTCGCTTGAACCGGAGCGGGCAAGTCTTTCATGAAGACCTTCCGTTCCGTTTCCTGTGCCTGCCCCAGTGGAGCAAGAGAAAAGACGAAGAGCAAAAACCATGCAATTGAACTGATCCGAATTTTCATGTCGAGCCTCCTTGTTGAAAGAGTTGTGGGCACAATCGAATCTCGCCGCAGGCCAGGTTTTCAGATCAACCTGTGGTTGGCAAAGAAACGACGAACGTGCTGCCTGCGTGATCCGAATGCAGTAATTCCAGCGAACCGCCGTGGGATTCAGCGATCCAGCGAGCAATTGAAAGCCCTAGCCCGGCGCCGCTGCCGTTGATTTGTTGCAAACGAGACCGCGCTTGATCTACGCGGTAAAAGCGCTCAAAGATGTGCGCGCGTGCTTCGACAGGAATGCCCAGGCCGGTATCGTTGACGGTGATGATGTGGCATGAATCATTCTTTGACAGTTCCACGGAGATTCTGCCGTTGGAAGGCGTGAACTTAATTGCATTGTCCAGAAGATTCAAAATCATCTGACGCAATAATTCTTCGTCTCCGCAATACCGAGTTTCTTTGGTTGCAATGCATTCGACTGCGACGCCATTGCGTTCGGCCAGCAAAGCCGCTGCTGCGGACGTTTCGGCGACTAATTCATCCAGGTAAAAATCCCTGCGCCGCAATTCACGCTTTCCCGCATCGGCGCGTGCCAGAGTGAACATTTCGTCAACGATACGGGTCAGCCGGGCAGCTTGTCGGTCAATCATGGTCAGAGCTTCGCGGTATTCCAGTTCGTCGCGCATCGGCTGTTCCAAGGTGACTGCCGCCGCAGTGCGAATGACGGAAAGCGGCGTTCGCAATTCGTGTGAAGCGTCGGCCATGAATTGTCTTTGTTGGGCAAACGAGTTTTGCAATCGTTCCAGCAATTCGTTGAATGCCGAAGCCAGTTGTCCAAGTTCATCGTGCGGATTAGCAACTGGCACTCGTTGCGCGAGGTTTTCAGCACCGATACGGCGCGCACTTTCAGACATGGCGACCACTGGCAAAAGGCTTTTACGTGCCATAAACCATCCGCCCAGTCCGGCCAACGCCAGCGCCAGCGGAACGGCCATCAACAAAATTCTTCGCAAGGCTTTCAGTTCTTCAGTCAGTAACTCCAACGACTGGCTGACGACGACCACATAACTTTTGCCTTCGCCGACAATCGTGACGCGTTGTGTGGCAATGCGCACGATGTTTCGGTCTTTGGAGGAATCGCCGTCTTTCCCCGGAACGGTCATCAGTTGAATGGTCTCGCTCGGCACGGAAAGCCCCATGGAAAATTCGGCGCGATGATTGTCGGGTAAGGCTTTTTCCGAAAGCAGTCGTCCCTGAGCATCGAAAATCGCCGCTGCCTGGTTGGGGAAATAGTGTTCATTGAGCGCGCTATGCACTGCCTGTGATTCGCTTTCGCCTTCATGAAATTCATAGATCAGCAACCGAGCGATGCCTTCGGTCGTTGTCCGAACTTCCGAATCCAGTCGTTGACGCAGATTGGTTTCCGATAGGTAGTACACGCCCAGGCTGAAAACGATCAGTGTCAGCGCTAGCACGCCCGTATACCAAAGAGTCAAGCTGGTTCTGACCGAATCAAACATTTGTGTCTCCGCTTATGGCAGCCAGTCTGTAGCCTTCGCCGCGCAAGGTGCGGATCAATTTTGGTTCGTGCCCGTCGTCAATTTTTCGCCGAAGTCGCTGGATATAAACTTCGATCAGATTCGAGAACGGATCGAAGTTTTCGTCCCAAACGTGTTCGGCAATATCCGAGCGCGAAACGACCTGATTGACTCTTCGAGCCAGATATTCCAGCAGCGCATATTCTTTGGCTGTGAGTTCGATGCGCGACGCGGCACGGCTGACTTCGTGAGAGCGCGTGTCAATTTTCAAGTCGGCGATTTCCAGAATTTCCGGCAACAACATGTGTCCTCGCCGAAGCAATGCGCGCACACGAGCCAGCAATTCGTGAAAATCGAAAGGTTTGATCAGGTAATCGTCTGCGCCTGCATCCAGACCAGTGATTCGGTCGTGGACATCGTCGCGCGCGGTCAACATCAATATGGCAACAGACAGTTCAGCGGCGCGCAGTTCCCGGCAAACAGTGAACCCATCTTTGAGCGGTAACATGATGTCCAGGATGATCAGGTCGTAGTTATTGAGCCGGGCTTGATAAAGAACTGATTCGCCGTCTGACGCCACATCCACGGCGTAGCTTTGTTCTCGCAGGCCTTTGGCCAGCATTTGCGCGACATCGGGTTCGTCTTCGACCAGCAAAATCCTCACTTGTTTCTCCTGACATGGTTAGAAACACAGCGAACGATACCACACGGAATCTAAACCGAAGATAAACCAGGACTGGCGATCGTCCTGGCATTTTTCTTGGCGGGGCATAGTGACATTCCTTAATGGCTGTGGAAGAATCACGACCTACCAGCTGAAACTCATCCTGCGAGGAAATCCGGAAAATGATTCAACTCGAAAATGTGTCGCGCGAATACGGCGACGGTAAAGTCGTGTATGCGCTGGATCACGTCAGTCTGCGCATTGAACGTGGCGAACGCGTTGCCGTGATGGGGCCATCCGGGTCTGGCAAATCTACCTTGCTGAATCTGGTTTGTGGTTTGGACGAACCGACCACAGGCGAAGTCCGAATTGACGGCCAGAACATCGCTTCGTTGAATGACGACGCAAGAACGCGGCTTCGCCGGGAAAAGATCGGCATGGTGTTTCAAACGTTCAATCTGTTGCCGACGTTGACGGCTCAGGAAAATGTCGCGCTGCCTTTGCGATTAAGCGGCATTTCCAAAAAGGAAGCAGACACGCGCGCTGCAGCCATGCTGGGCAAAGTCGGACTTGGGCACAGAACGACACATCGTCCTGATCAGATGTCGGGCGGGGAACGCCAGCGCATCGCCATTGCGCGGGCGTTGATTTTTCAGCCGCCGGTTTTGCTGGCTGATGAACCGACCGGAAATCTGGATTCCAAAACCGGCGAAGAGATTCTGGCGCTGTTGGACGATCTGCACCGCGAATTCAACACGACCATTCTGATGGTCACGCACAACGAAGAAGCTGCCAGTCATTGCGACCGCGTCATTCGATTGCGTGATGGAAAAGTTGTCAGCGTTGCGCCTGCCAAAGCGCAAACGGCGGAGGTGCATTGATGTTTTCCTCGCTCGCGTTGATTACCTGGAAACAGTGGCGTCAGCACAAGCTCCGCACGGTGCTGACCTTGCTGGGCATTGCGCTCGGCGTGGCGGTGTTTTTCGGAGTTCGCACGGCAAACCTGACCTTGCTGAGTTCGCTGACGACGACGATTGAAAAGCTTGCTGGAAAGGCGACCTTGCAAATCACCGGTGGCGATTCCGGCTTTCCCGAATCGGTGTGGGAAACGGTCAAAGATACGCCCGGCGTGCGCGTGGCACAGCCGGTGATCGAAGTCATCGGTAACACGGCCTTCGCCGATCAAAGCAGTTTGATGATCGTCGGCGTGGACATGCTCGGCGATCGCGAATTGCGTGAATACGAGTTTGACGAATCCAGCGCGGAAATCGCCGATCCGCTGGTGGCGCTGGCGCAGCCTGATTCGATTTTGATTTCGCGCAAGTTCGCCGACAAACACAACCTGAAAGATGGCGACAAACTGCCGCTATTCACTTCACAAGGGCGCAAGGAATTCACCGTGCGCGGCATTTTCAAACCGCAGGGCATGGGCGAAGTCTTCGACGGCCAAATTGCCGTGATGGATGTGTTCAACGCGCAATTCGTGTTCGGGCGCGGCCAGAACATTGACCGCATTGATTTGATGAACGAACCCGATGTGGATGTGCTTGCTCTGCGGCAGACGCTGCGCGAACGATTGCCCGCAGGCGTTGACGTGGATCGTCCGGCTTCACGCGGAACGGGAATCGAAAAAGCCATTTCGGCCATGAGCCTTGGCGCAACCATCGCCAGCTTCATCGCCTTGCTGGTGGGCGTGTTCATCATCTTCAACACCTTCAACATCTCGGTGAATCAGCGCTGGAAGGAAATCGGCGTATTGCGCGCGCTCGGCGTCGAACGCGGAAACGTCCAGCGAATGTTTTTGGGTGAAGCCGTCTTGATGGGCGTCATCGGCAGCGCGCTGGGAATTTTTCTCGGTTACTTTCTGGCCATCGGC
>JAEUQP010000157.1 GCA_016789645.1 Acidobacteriota bacterium
GCGAAACACGCCCCAGTCTTTGGCATCCAGTTTGGCGTCGCGGTTCAGGTCAAATGCGTCGAAGCCGTAATTCGGATCAAGCACATTGTCCATTTGACTGGGCGGGTCCAATTTCTTGATCTCGTCGCGTCCGACAAAACCGTCCTTGTTTGCGTCATAGCGTTTCAGCCCTTCTTCAAAGCTGACGGTGGGAATTTGTTTGCCGGGTTGATTCAGCGGAAAGCCCCAGCCGTTGATGTACAGGTATTCGTTGTCATAACTAGCCACGGACTTCATTTCGCAAGCCAGACCGCGAACCCACCAGACGCGTTTGCCGTCAGCCACCGAGTACGCCGAAACCTGAAACGATTCTGGCAACACCAACTGCTTCGCGCCGGTTTTCGGCTGATAAATCATCGGAGTCGAATAACCGGAAATGACTTCGGGACGATCAATTTTCCAGACTTGTTTGCCGGTGTTTTTGTTGACCGCCAACAGATATGCGCCGCCGTCCTGATCCACAGGCAAAATCACTTTGTCATCCACCAGAATCGGCGAAGCGCCATAACCATAAAAAATGTTCGGCGCTTCGATCGGCAATCGCCAACGCTCTTTGCCAGCGGCGTTGAAGGAGATCAATCCGAAGTCCTGAAAATAGGCAAAGACGTTTTCGCCGTCCGTCACTGGACTGGCCGAAGCCGGGCCATTGACGTTTTCCAGTCGCCCGGTTTTCGCGCGTGGGACTTCACGCCGCCAAATCTCTTTTCCGGTTTTGCGATCCAGCGCGATGACCATCAGCTTGCCGGATTTTTTGTCGCCATCGTGCGCCGTCACGAAAATCTGCGAGCGTGACAATACCGGCGATGAATGCCCTGGCGGCAAAACGGTTTTCCAAACCACGCTTTTGTCCGGGCCGAAATCCGTCGGCAAATTGGTTTCGGACGAAACGCCGGTTCCATTTGGGCCACGAAACCGTGTCCAGTCCTCGGCGGCCAACGCGCTAAAACAGATTCCAATCAACAAACTCAGCAATGCGACTGCTCTTGTTCGGTTGGTCATAAATTCCCCTCAAGAGGCTTAAGCGACTCAGGTCTTGCCTCTTCGACAAACGTTGTATTTTTGGAAGACGAGGAAAGAATACGGAATAAATGGAAAAAACGGAATTCGCAGAGAGATCAAATCAACCGCCTCCACCAATTCCGTTTCTTACATACTTTCGCGGCTTACATCTTGAGCGATGCCTTGTCGCTTTGCGTGGATTTATTCCACCCAATCGGCGATGAAAACGTTGGTGTCTCCGGATTTCGCCGCGTTGCGATTGGAACAAAACACAAGCTTTTTGCCGTCCGGCGAAAACATCGGAAATCCGTCAAACGTTTCGTTGAACGTGATGCGTTCCTGATTGGTTCCATCCACGTTGATGGCGTAAATCTCGAAGTTGCGCCCGCGCGGATCATCAATGTTCGATGAAAACAGAATCCGCTGGTTGTTCAAAAAGAAAAACGGCGCGAAGTTGGCTTTGCCATTATTGGTGACACGGCGCTTGTTCGATCCGTCGGGATTCATGACCCACAAATCCAGCTTGCTAGGGCGAATCATGTCTTCCTTCAGCAGTGCCGTGTAATCGGCTTTTTCGGCGTCGGTTTGCGGATGGTGGGCGCGATACACGATCAGCTTGCCATCGTAACTCCAGAACGGACCGCCGTCGTAGCCAAGCTCGTTGGTCAACCGCTTCACCTTCTTGCCGTTCTTGTCCATGGTGTAAATGTCCAAATCGCCATCGCGAAGACTGGTGAAGACAATCGTTCCATCGCGTCGAATCGTGGC
>JAEUQP010000166.1 GCA_016789645.1 Acidobacteriota bacterium
TCCATCATCAAAGCACCGAGCAATTGCGGAAGTTTCAAGCTCAACATTACAACTCAATTTTCTTAGCTGGGAGAACCCGAACGTGCCTTTCTTTTTCGATCTGTCTTCGTTGGTTCCGGTCGTCGAACGCAATCCCTTCGAACCGCCGGTGGTGCCGGACGTTGCTGTTGCTGAACCTCTCGGCGATCTTGAAACGCTGCCGGATGAAAGCTCCGGCGCATTGGTCGTGAGTGAGCCGTTGACCGAACCTGAAGAAGCTCCGGAAATTGTTCCTGCCGAACCGGAAGTGGATCGTGGGTTGCCAATTCCCGATCATTACGATTTCGATATGATGCGGATTTTGTGGCAAGACCCGTTTCGGTTGTTTGTGTATTGGCATTTGAAAGACAACCCCTTTGATCGGCTGCGGCAGATTTTCCCGGCTGGCGAAATCGGCAATTTTCATACGGTACTGAAACTGGTGGATGAAACGACGAATATTTCCGTGTATTTCAATGCGGCCTTTACGCGTGAATACTGGTTCAGCGTTTTTCCCGATCGTCGGTATCGTGTGGAATTGGGCGTTCGTTCGCCGCGTTACGGGTACATAAAATTGTTGAGTTCGCAATCGGCGCAGACTCCGCGCGGAGGCCCGTCAGATCAGGCTGCGACGGAAGATCAATACTTCATCGCTTCGGATGAGTTCATCGGCGTTTTGCGCGACAGCCACATGGTTTCGGAGCGCGCCTTTACGATTGAAGATTTGCTGCCCGGAACAGACCGGGCGCCCGCCGCTGCACGCAATGCGGTTTGGGACTCTTTGCCTGCGTCGTTTCGACGGATGGTGATGGCAATTTCGGACATTCAGGCCGGACGCGATTATGAACGCTGGTGGGAGCGGCTGAGCCGGGAAGAGCAGGGAAATCTGGTGCGGGAATTTTTAGACATCATTGCGCAAATGGCAGGCACGCCGGGCGATGGCGAGCTTGGGTATATGCTTCTGCTGCGATACTTGCCGGAACTGCTTCGCCGTTCGATCTTGGAAGAGACGACAGGCGATGAGCGCCACAAATCCCAAACCGAATTGACGATTGATAAGCCGATCACACTTTATCTGGCAGAGCAGTTAGGGCAAATCGCCTCGGAGTTCAATTCGAAGTCATCTTCAGACAATGCTCCTGTTTCACCCACCTCCGGTGCGCATCCACAGTCCTCAGCGCCTGACCGCTGGTTACCAAGCCTGAGCTTGTAGCGCCAGGATTAGGTGGGCGGCAAACTTGACCAAGAAAAAAGCAGGTCAGTAAACTTAATTTCCATCGCGAACCGCAGTGAATCGTCCCCCTCACTGATTGACGACGTAACCCGAACTACGTCTGGGAAATCCTAAAATCTATAATTTTTGAAGTTGTATGAATCGGATGAATCGTTGTTTGTTCGTTCGCCGCGTTGCGCGCACTTGTCTGCACGCAATTGCGGGAGTGGTCATTTGTCTTGTCTCGGTCTGCCAGATTCAGGCGCAATCCAGTTTGCATTTGACGATTGGTCGGCTGATGGTTTTGAAAGAGGATTGTTTGCCTGTTGGAAAAGATTCTACGACCCAGTTTGATGGTGAATCGGGTGCCACAGAGTTGTTGAATGAAAATTGTTGTCTGGCAAATGTCGCTTCAGAGCCGGAAACTGATGATGAGAAAAAGAAACAGGCCGCGCATCAACCCCCTGCCGATTCGCTTCCGCAGCCACCTCAGGACGAGCGATGGAGCCAAACCCCGCTTCAATTCAATTGGCAAAAAGCGCTGAAACAATCCACGATTTTTCTCGGCATTCAGCATGGATTTCGACTTGCCACCGAAGAAGGCACCCGGAAAGATTTAGCCGGGCCGTTTTTCAAGGATTACTTCAAAGCGCTGAAAAGTCTGCGCGGCTGGGACGATGGCGATCCGTTTATCGTCAATTACATCGGTCATCCGATGATGGGTTCGGTTTCCGGCTACATCCAGATTCAAAACGACCCCAAAGGCATTCATGAAGAAGTCAGCTTGAAACGAAGTTATTGGATCAGCCGACTCAAAGCCACCGCCTGGAGTTTCACTTACAGCACGCAATTTGAACTCGGTCTGGTGAGCGAAGCCACCCTGGGCAACATCGGCATTCGCCCTTACGGCAAGGCAAAACACCCAATGGCTTATGTTGATTTGGTTGTGACTCCTGTTGTCGGGACAGGTTGGTTGGTCGGCGAAGACTTGCTCGATAAATATTTCGTTCGTCGTTTTGAGGACAGAATGCCAAACCGCTTGATTCGGGTTCTATTCCGCAGCTTTCTCAATCCCACTCGCAGCTTTGCCAACATTCTTCGCGGAGAAAAACCCTGGTATCGCGACAATCGGCGATAAACAAAAGTTTGTCGCCGATTTTTTCTGTTTGATCAATCAGCCAAAAAAACGCCTTGACGCTCTCTGTGGTGAGCGTCTATTCTTTGTTCGTTTTTGAAAATGACTTTCAGGATCGTGCAAAGCAATGCCGAGTAGAACCAATCAAATCAAAGAGGAATCTTGTTTATGCAATCACTTCGGAAAGTGATTTTTTGGATGCACCTGATCTGCGGCGTCGCTGCCGGTTTGATCATCTTGGTGATGTCAGCAACAGGCGTATTGCTGATGTATGAAAAACAAATACTGTTGTGGGCAGATACCCGCAACTATCAGATCACTGTTTCACCAGGAGCGCAGCGACTGCCCATCGAAGATATGCTGGCCAAAGTACAAGCTGCGCAAAACACCGAGCCAACCGGAATCACAGTTCGCTCAGATCAACAGATGCCAGTAGCTCTCAGTTTTGATCGCGGACGAACGGTGTACGTCAATCCCTACACCGGTGAAGTATTGGGCGAAGGCGCGCAAGGCATTCGCAATTTCTTCCGCGCCGTGACGGACTGGCATCGCTGGCTTGGCACAGAAGGAGCAGGTCGTGCCACCGGCAGAATGATTACAGGCGTGTGCAATCTGGCGTTTTTGTTCATTGTCATCAGCGGATTGTATTTGTGGTTTCCGCGCTCGCTGACGTGGGCACAGTTCAAGAACATTCTTTGGTTTCGGCGCGGATTGCCCGGTAAAGCACGTGATTTCAATTGGCACAACGTGATCGGATTCTGGGCTTTGGTGCCGTTGTTTTTGATCGTGCTTTCGGGCGTCACGATTTCCTTCGTGTGGGCGGGCAATCTGGCGTATCGCGTCGTTGGTGAAACCCCGCCAGTGCCTGCTGTCCGTCCTGTTACTCCTCCTCCAGAAACACAAAATGCGAAAAAAACTCCTCTGACTACCACAGGACTGAATTCCTTGTGGGCGCGTGCGGAGCAGCATTCTACCGGCTGGCGGAGTCTGAGCGTGCGCTTCCCGACTTCTGCCGACGCGCCGCTCGCGTTCACCATAGACCACGGCACGGGCGGCGAACCGCAGAAACGTGCCACGCTGACGCTAGATCGCAAAACCGGCGAAACGCTCAAGTGGGAAACCTTCTCCAGCTTCACCAAAGGACGCCAGCTTCGGTCCTTTCTGCGTTTTGCGCACACAGGGGAAATTGCAGGAATTACGGGACAAACGATTGCGGGAATTGTTTCCCTTGGTGGAGTGGTGTTGGTCTGGACGGGGTTGGCCCTGGCTTGGCGACGGTTTCGAGCCTGGAAAGCGCGCCGCATTGGATTGCGCAATGGGCGATCGCATCGCAGTGACAATTTTGTTCACACTGCCGACAGGCAAAGACAAGTTTCTGCCGCAGCGTTTGATCGTCTCCGGCTTTAGCGAACTGTAATTCAACACCTTTTCAAGAGATACTTTATGCGCATCAAGCATTCATCCATTTGTATATTCAAGGCATTGTGTATCGGCCTGCTGTTGGCGGCGCTGAGTCAAATCGGGTTGGCACAAACTCGCTTTTTGCTTTCTGGCCGCGTGACCGATTCAACCGGCGCAACCATCAACGGTGCGACGGTGACAGCGCGCCAACTCGGCAACAGTTTTGACCGCGCCGTGAACACAGACGACGGCGGCAATTATCGCTTGGAAAATCTGTTGCCCGGCGAATATCAAATTACCGCGCGCGGCGAAGGATTCTCACTTTCGGCGCAAACCATTCGCTTGGACGCCGAACGCAATCTGGATTTCATTTTGCGCCCCGGAACTCTCACGGAAGATGTCAGCGTGGTTTCTACGCAGCTTGCCGCCACCTTGGAAGAACAAGCGCGTATTCCCGGCAGCGTCGAAATCATTGACGCGCGCAGCTTGGAAATTTCGCGCCCGTTCAATTTCAACGAAGCGTTGCGCAAAGCTCCGGGCGTTTATACTCGCGACGAAGAAGGCTTCGGTTTGCGTCCTTCAATCAGCATTCGCGGCCTCGACCCGAACCGTTCGGCGAAAGTTTTGTTGCTGGAAGACGGCGTGCCGCTCGGTCACGCGCCTTACGGCGACACGGATGCTTACTACCATCCGCCGATTGAGCGTTACAACGGTATCGAAATTTTGAAAGGCTCCAGCCAGATTGCGCACGGGCCGAACACCCTGAGCGGCGCGGTCAATTACCTGACGCCCAATCCGCCAGGCGAGGCGGAACGGTTCGGTGGTTCGCTGACCTTGATCGGCGGCAATCGAAATTACTTCAACGGCTACGGCAGCATCGGCGCTTCGTTCGGCAAAGGCGCTGGGCAAACCGGCGTGCTGTTCGATTTTCTGCGCAAGCAAGGCGAAGGCGCGCGCGAAAACATGCGCTTTGGCGTGAACGATGTGCTGGTCAAAACCGTGACCAAGCTCAATGAGCGCGGCACGCAAACGCTCGGCTTCAAATTCAATTATTACGGCGAAGATTCCAACGTTCCCTACTCCGGTTTGACGCTGGCGGAATTCATCGCCAACCCGCGCGCCAATCCGTTTCGTAACGATTTCTTTTACGGCGACCGCTTCGGCGCTTCGGCGCTGTACACCAATACGCTGAACAGCAAAGTCGTTCTGACGACGGCGCTGTACGCTTCGAACTTCAAGCGCGACTGGTGGCGGCAATCCTCCAATTCGGATCAGCGCCCGAATCGCCGCGGTTTCAATGGCTGCAATGGGCTGGCGGAACTCGACACGCTGTGCGGTAACGAAGGCCGATTGCGCAATTACGACACCTTCGGCATTGATCCGCGCCTGAAAATCAGCAGTCGCGCGGGCGAAACCGATTTGGGCTTGCGTTATCACCGCGAAACGCAAAACCGCATCCAGCAAAACAACGACACGCTCGGCCCGAATGGACGCAGCGGCGTAACCGTCGAAGACAATCAGCGCAAAAACAGCGCCTTGTCCGGTTACATCCAGCATCGTTTCTTGTTTGGCAAATTGGCGCTTACGCCCGGCGTTCGCATTGAGCACGTCAATATCGAACGCACCAATCGGTTGGGAACTCTGGTGACTGGCAAAACCGATGTGACCGAAATTATTCCTGGCATCGGCGTGGCATACAGCCCGCTCAGCCGCCTGACGATTTTTGCGGGCGCGCATCGCGGGTTTTCGCCGCCGCGTCCGGCGGACATCATCAACAATACGACGGGCGGGGTGATCGAACTCGATCCTGAACTCTCGTGGAATTACGAAGTGGGCTTTCGTTCCGCGCCTGCGCGCGGCGTGCGGTTAAGCGCGACGTTGTTCCGGCTGGATTATGAAAATCAGATTGTCCCGGCGAATCTGTCTGGTGGCGTCGGTTCGACGCTGACCAGCGCCGGCGAGACCTTGCATCAAGGGCTGGAATTCGACGGCCGCTGGGACAGCGGCGTGACGTTTAATTCGTCGCATAACTTTTACGTGCGCACGGCCTACACTTTCATCGGCACGGCGGAATATCGCGGTTCGCGGTTCAGCAACGTCGGTGGATTCAGCAACGTCAGTATCACCGGCAATCGGCTGATTTATTCGCCGAAGCATCTGGCCACGACGACCATCGGATATTCGCATGCTTCTGGCATTGACGCGTTGGTCGAAGCTGTTCATACCGGGGCGCAGTTCGGTGACGATCTCAACACTGTCGCCGTTTCGTCGAACGGGCAACGCGGGCTGATTCCGTCTTACACGGTGTGGAACGCGACGGTGAATTATCGCTTCAGCAAGCTGGAACGTTATGCGCCGACCGTTTTCGTGACGATCAAGAATCTGGCCGATGACACGTTCATCGTGGATCGGCGGCGCGGAATCATGGTCGGCATTCCGCGTCTGGTGCAGGGCGGCATCAAGCTGCGATTTTGATTCAACTGTTATGGCGGTGTGACAACAAGGCCCGAACCATTGCCTCACTGCCGCCTCGCTTCGACATCATTGATCTGGCAAACTTGCGGCGACAACTTTTGGAAAAGGAGTGTTTCGCAGTTTGAGCGAAAAATACACGTCGTCCGCAAATCAAGATTTGTCTGTTGAAGATTTGGCCGAAGCCACAGGTAACAATCCCAGCCAGGCTCTTTCGCGCCTGTATCGTGTGATTTGGCGATGGCACTTTTATGCCGGATTGATTGTCCTGCCCGTATTGGTTGTCGTGGCGTTGACCGGCGCACTGCTGGTGTTTCGCGAAGAGTTGGAGCGAAACTTCGACGCCGCCATGCTGACGGTCGAACCACAGCCGCAGCGCGTGACTTATGACGTGCAACTGGCAAATGCTGCGCAAACGGCGCCATCCGATGCGCGCGCAACCGCCATGGTCGTGCGCGGCAATCCGACGCTGGCCACTCAGTTCGCCTTTTTCACGAAAGACGGTCGCAATCTGAACATCTTCGTCAATCCGTACACCGGTGTTGTGCAGGGGAGTTTTGTGTATGGCGATTCGGCGTTCGACCTGATTTTGTTCATTCATCGCCGATTGGTGGGCGGGACGATTGGCCGCATTGTGGTGGAACTGGCGACGAGTTGGGGAATCATTCTGGCGATCACGGGACTGTATCTTTGGTGGCCGCGCGGACGCGAAAAAGTGTTCGGCGTACTGTTGCCGAGAGTGCGCGGCAAGCGTTATCTGGTCTGGCGCGATTGGCACGTTGTGCCGGGATTTTATGTTTCTGTGCTCGCCATTTTGGTGATGGCCACTGGGCTGTTTTATACGATGCTATTCGGTCGCAATTACCAGAAGATGATGGAGGTCACGAAATCCAATCCTCCCAGCCAGACCAATCCTCCGAAATCCATCGCCCAGGAAAACAATTCTGCGCTGCCGCTCGATGAAGTGATCGCCATCATCCAACGCACCCAACCTGAACCAGAGTTTTATCTGGATTTGCCGAACAAAAAAGACGACAGCTTTTATGTGTACGCGGGCAGCAGCGATCATCCGTCAACCTTGTCACAGTTTTATGTGGATCAGTATTCGGGCAAGGTCATGGGAGTTACCAGTTGGCAACAGTTGTCCGTACCACACAAAATTCAGTTGATGTCGTATCCGATTCATGTCGGCTCGCTGTATGGTTGGCCGACAAAAATTCTGGCGTTGCTTGTATGTTTATTGATTGTCACAATGGGTGTGACCGGAATAACCATGTGGTGGATTCGCCGCCCGGCAGGCAAGCCAGGATTTCCGCAAAAGCCCAAAGATGTTCAAGCTCCGAAATGGTTGATTATGGTGATTGCTTTGCTTGGACTCTTGATGCCTGCGGCGGGGATTTCCATGCTGGCGATCATCACGGGACAGTGGCTTGGGCAAATGTATAAGCGACATTCACGAAGAAATTAATGCCTCGTTGTTTATGGCCAGACAAAAAAGTAATTTCTCGAACTGACTTTATCCATCAACAACATTCGACACTTTACAGGTTGGGCAGTTATTATTTCGGCTCAGGGTGGTGATGCCTCCGCCTGGTGAAGATACGTCGTCCCAATAAAGAGTCGGGTCAGCCAGATTGGTGTAACCGTGCTCAGTGCCTTTAACAGCTTATTACACCTGCGAAAAACCGACACAATTGGTTTCGTCTGTGTCAATTGTGTTTGCTGACCGCAGTAAGCCCTCTGGACCTCATCTCCGAATTTAATCAGACGAAGTAAAAAACTGTTTTGAAAAAGTAAGTAATATGAAGTGGCTGGCGGCTTACCGCGAAGATATCAGGCAATATACTGCTCTGAGTGGAAAGAGTGCGATTCATCAGATACTGACTCAGCAGGGGCTGTGGGCGCTGATGCAATACCGCATGGCTTCAGCCGTCTATCGTTCCTCGTGGCCTTATTTTCTCAAACGGTTGGTATTGGTATTTTTGGGAATCTGGCAAAAGTTGATTGAAGTCGTGACAGGCATTCATCTGCCTTGTTCTGCCGAGATTGGGGATGGGCTGTACATTGGTCATTTCAGCCACGTTATTTTGAGCAGCGATGTCGTGATGGGCTGCAATTGTTTGCTGTCGCAGGGCGTGAACATAGGAGTTTCCGGGCGAGGCGAGCAGCGCGGGGCGCCGATCATCGGTGACCGGGTTTATTTTGGCGTGAATGCGACGGTGGCCGGAAAAATTCGTATTGGTAATGATGCCATCATCGGAGCGAACTCGCTGGTCGTCTGTGATGTGCCGGAAGCCTGCACGGTGGTTGGTGTGCCTGCGCAGATCATTGTTCGGCAGGTAGACGAATCCAGGCTGAGCCAAAACGGCCAGTTGTGAATCCTTGCTTCCGAAGAAAAGACAAAGAAAGTGGCGCGATTTGCCCAAGTCGCGCCACTTTCTGCTTCGCTTGTCAAAGCGCATCCCCAATTTCACCTTTGCCAGATTTGGCAGGCATCGGCGAGTATGTGCCATCGTCGAAAGAGGTTTTGAATTCTGATTTGAACTTATGAAACACACCCGTGAAACACAACAGCAATCCAATGACACTGCGGTCATTTCCGCCAAAGGCGCCACCCGCGCCCGCGAAGGTCATTTGTGGATTTATCGCAGTGACGTGATTGCCCGTCCGAAGGTCGAAAGCGGCTCGGTCGTTCGCGTCGTTGACCACCGCAGCCGGTTTGTCGGCTGGGCGCATTTCGGCGCAGAAACTGAAATCACATTGCGTTTGTTGACGAACACGGATGTTGTGATTGACCGCGAATTCTGGCGCAAACGATTGCACGCCGCGATCGAGTGGCGGCGGCGAATTGTGGCGGATGCCGATGCGTACCGGTTGGTTCATTCCGAGGGCGATTTTTTGCCTGGGCTGATTGTGGATCGGTATGGCGATTGTTTTGTGCTGCAAACGCTGACACGCGGCATGGATGCGTTGAAACCGATGTGGGTGGAACTGTTGGTCGAACAGTTTCAACCGCGTTTGGTCATCGAACGCAACGACGCCAAGGTACGCCAGTTCGAAGGTTTGCCGATGGTGAATTCCGTGCTGTATTCCCGCGATGGTTCCAACGCTGCCGAATTCGTCATCACCGAAAACGGGATCAAATTTCATGTGGATTTGCTGGAAGGCCAGAAGACCGGAGCCTTTCTGGATCAACGCGAAAACCGCGCGGCGGTGATGAATTACGCCAGCGGGCGCGGACTGGATTGTTTCAGCTTTCACGGTTCGTTCGCGTTGCATCTGGCCAGCGATTGCGACACCGTGACGGCGATTGATATTTCCGAACCCGCCATCGAACGCGCCCGCCGCAATGCTGAACTCAATGACGTGACCAACATTGAATTCATTGCCGCGAATGTGTTTGACCGGCTGCGTGATTATGACGATGCGGGCGAACGGTTCGACACAATCGTGCTCGATCCGCCCGCCTTCGCCAAAAATCGCGGCGCGTTGGAAGGCGCGCTGCGCGGATATAAGGAAATCAATCTGCGCGCCTTGCGGCTGCTCAATCCCGGCGGCGTGCTCATCACATGTTCGTGTTCGTACCACGTCGGCGAAGAACTGTTTCTGGAAATGCTGAAAGAAGCCGCCCGCGACGCCGGTCGCCAGGTTCAAATCGTAGAAAAGCGTACCCAAAGCCGCGACCATCCGATATTACTGACCGTGCCGGAAACGTATTATTTGAAATGCGTGGTGTTGCGAGTGATGGAATAGCTTGGGCGGACGATAACGTCCGCGAACCAGTTTGCGGACAAGAATGCCTGCGTTCTGGCTTTTAACTTTCCGAATGATCTTCGCCATCGAAATGCATGGTGCGCGATTCTTCATCAACGACGGTTTCCAGATGGACAGGACGCCCCCAGAGTTTGTAAACGTATTCCAGCACCTTGTGCGCGTACCTGACGTCAAGTTCCGCGCCTTCGTATCGGTGACGCAGATAGAGTTCCCGGTTGCCGCGATAATCGCCGTCGGTGACTTCGATGTAAGGAAATCCGAAGTTGGTCATGTTGGCTACCAATTGATCGCGGACTTTTTGCCAGCGTTTTTCCGTGACTGTCCATTCCTCTTCTTCGACCAATTCGTAGACGAACAAATCCAGTTCTTCGCATAACTCTTCGGTCAGGTAATTGCGAAGAAACGAAACGTCGTTGTCCAGTTCACGAACTTCAAAAATCTTTGCGCGACCTTCGCCGGGTTTGCGACCAAATTTTTCCTGCTCTTCGACGGTCGGATTGTCCCAACGCTGTTCGATGTCTTCGAACATCTTGTAGCCGAGATAATATGGATTGAGTTGATTGCGATGCGGCGAAACGACGCCGGAATGCAGTTCGGCAAATTCCATGTGTTCGTGATCCGGCAAATCCAATTCGCGCATGATCCGCGAATGCCAATAACTGGCCCAACCTTCATTCATGATCTTGGTTTGCATCTGCGGGACGAAATACAACATTTCATCGTGAATCATGCTCATTACATCGCGTTGCCAGGGTTGCAGCGTCGGCGAGTTTTGCAGAATGAACCAGACCAAATCCTTTTCCGGTTGGGATTGGTCTGCCTGATTTTGAGATGCTTCAGCTTTGGCTGCGGCTTCGCGTTCGGAGCTGGAAGCCAGGTCTTCGTAAGGATCGCGAGGCGAACGACGAGACGGTTCTTCGGCAGGCTTTTTCGCTTCGCGGTGTTTCCGGATGAAGAAATTCGGGTCAATGTGTTCTTCGATGGAAAGCACTGCATCCAGAAATTCTTCGACGACTTTGCGCCCATATTTGAATTCGTATTCGTTGATGCGTCGCGCGTGCATTGCGGCGTCATCCACCATACGACGGTTGGTTTGGGCGAAGTACGCGTTGTGTTTGAAAAAATCCACGTGCCCCAGCACGTGAGCGATGACCAACTTGTTTTGGAGCAGGGAATTGTTTTCCAGCAGGAAAGCGTAAGACGGATTGGAGTTGATGACGACTTCGTAAATTTTCGACAAGCCGAAATCGTACATCGTCTTCATCTTGTGGTAGGCCTTGCCGAAGGTCCAATGCGAATACCTTCCGGGCAGCGCGTACGAACCGACTTCGTACAT
>JAEUQP010000169.1 GCA_016789645.1 Acidobacteriota bacterium
CGCAAACCGAATGACACCGTCGGCGATGCGGTCAAACGATTGGCGACTTTGCCGCTGAATTTTCATCCCGGAGACGCTTGGGAATATGGCAACGCGACGGATGTGGTTGGCCGTTTGGTCGAAGTCATTTCCGGTATGACGCTGGACGAGTTTCTGCAAAAACGAATCTTCGCGCCGCTGAAAATGACCGATACGCATTTTTATTTGCCGCAATCGAAGCTCAATCGTTTTGCTGCGGTTTACCAGCCTGACGAAAAGAACGGTAACAAGATCAAATTGCTGGAAGCGCCGACCGCCGAAAGCCGCTACGTCAAAGAGCCGCACGCTTACTTTTCAGGCGCGGGAGGATTGGTTTCAACGGCAGCGGATTACGTGCGCTTCCATCAGATGATGCTCAATGGCGGCGAACTGGATGGCGTGCGAATTCTGGGCCGCAAAACGGTTGAACTGATGACTGCCAATGCCATCGGCGATCTGCCTGTCTGGTTGAGCGGACCGGGATATGGATTCGGGCTTGGTTACAGCGTAGTCAAAGATGTCGGCCAGGCAGCGATCCCAAGCTCTGTTGGGCAATACGGTTGGGGTGGCGCGTTCTGCACCTACTTCTGGGTTGATCCGCAGGAAGAACTGATCGGCATCATGATGACGCAAGTCATTCCGTACACGCACATCAACATCCGTCAGGAGTTTCAGGTGCTGGCCAATCAAGCAATTGTGGATAGTGCAAAGCCGAAAGCGGGAGCGACTCACATAACGTCGCGCTGAGAAGTAGTTATGAACAACGAACAAAAAGCTCTAAAAAAAGAATATCAGCAAGGCCATACGCCAATGGGCGTGTTTCAGATTCGCAATCTGGTTAACGAGAAAATGCTCGTTGGCTCGGCGCTGAATCTGCCGGGCATTTTCAATCGCCACAAATTTGAATTGCAGATGGGCGGGCACAAAAACCGGCAACTGCAAGCTGAGTGGAATGAATTCGGCGCGGACAAATTCGCGTTTGAAATTCTGGACGAACTGACGCCGGTCAGTGATCCGCAACACGATTACCGCGAAGACCTGATGCATCTGGAAGATTTGTGGCTGGAAAAGCTGCAACCGTATGGCGAGCAAGGGTACAACGAACCGAAGAAAACCAAAGAGCAGCGATTGCAAATGATCGCTGAAAACCGAATGGCCGCTGCGTTGGCCGAGACTGAATAACTTTATGAGCAACGTCATCATCACTCTGTTTTCCGCCGCCGGATACGACCGTGCGGCACAAGGCGTCGCCGGAGCCGGTCGCCGTTTGGCGGATAGCCTGGGCGGTCAACTGCACGCCATTGTCATCGGCGCGCACAACCCGCTAATGAACACGTCGCTGGCTGCCGTGGCCGATTCTGTCGTGTCCGCCGATCAAGCCGACTTGGCCGAATATCAACCGGAAAGCTGTCTGGCCGCGTTGACCGAATTGTGCAAACAGATTTCGCCTGCCGCCGTGTTGTTGAGTAACGACACGTACAGCCAGGAACTGGCTCCGCGATTGGCGCACAGATTAGGCGGCAGCGCAGTCGGTGACGGAGTTTCGCTCGCGACAGAAGGCGGCGCGATTCGCGTTCAACGTGCGGTGTACGGCGGCAAAGCCGTGGCGACGATTCAGTTGAAACGGTCGCCTGCTGTTGTCTGGTTGCGCGCGCGCGCGTTTGATGTTCCGGCTGGCACATCTACCTCCGTAGCAACTGTCGCCGCGACTTCCGTCACGTTGCCAGAAGCAACGACGCGAATCATCGAACGCAAATCCGAAGCTTCCGGCGAAGCGCGGCTGGAAGACGCTCGCATCATCGTGTCCGGCGGGCGCGGACTGGGCGGGCCGGAAGGCTTTGAAGG
>JAEUQP010000195.1 GCA_016789645.1 Acidobacteriota bacterium
CGCAAAGCAGAGGTACAACGCACGGCGGAAATTTTGGGCATTGAAATGCAGGTGCTGGACATTCACGATGGCGAATTGCTGCCAACGTTGGAAAACCGCCGCACCATCGCCCGGTTGATCCGCGAATGGCAAGCCGACATCGTGCTCTGTCATCGGACGTGCGATTATCATCCCGATCATCGGTATACGGGCGTGCTGGTCGAAGATGCCGCGGTGCTGGTTGCCGCTCCGTTTTTTGTCACGGACGTGCCGCCTTGCCCGCGCAACCCTGTGATCTTGTATTACTCCGACAACTTCACGAAACCGTACCCCTTCGATCCGGCGATCATCGTCGCGGTGGATGACGTGATTGACAAAAAACGCGCCTGCATCGAAGCGATGCCTTCGCAATTTTCCGATCGGGATTCGTGGATGGGGCGTTACCTGCCTGGCGTTCCCGAAGACGATGAAGGGCGAAAGAACTTTATCCGCGATTGGCTGATTGATCGTGACGCCGATGTCGCCAGCCGATACCGCGATGCGCTGATTCGCCGTTACGGCGAAGACGCAGGCAAAGCCATCAACCACGCCGAAGCTTTTGAGCTGTGCCAGTATGGCGCTCAACCGACGGCGGCGGAGTTGAACGAACTCTTCCCAATGTAAACGACACCATATTCAGGAGACCCATTTGATGAATCGCAACGTAAAGTTGTTCTTTGGAATTTTGCTGGCTGTTGCCGTGTTACTGCCTGTGGGCTGCGGTCAGAAATCCGGTAAAAAGCTGGCTTTCGTGACCAACAACGCTTCGGACTTTTGGACGATTGCCCGCAAAGGAACTGAAAAAGCCGATGAAGAATTGGCTGACACAACCGTCGAATTCAAGATTCCTGCCGACGGAACTGCCGCCGAACAGAAACGCATCATTGATGATTTGTTGGCCAAGGGCATTGACGGCATCGCTATTTCGCCAGTTGATCCGGCAAACCAGACTGAGTTGATTAACCAGACGGCGAAACAGGCGTTGGTTGTCACGCAGGACAGCGACGCTCCCAACAGCCAGCGCGCCGTATATGTCGGAACGGACAACGTCGCCGCCGGTCGCCAGGCCGGGCAGTTGTTGAAACAAGCGTTGCCTGAAGGCGGCAAAATCGTTGTGTTCGTCGGCAAGCTCGATGCCCAAAATGCCAAAGAACGGTTGCAGGGAATCAAAGAAGAAATCGCCGGAACGAAGATCGAAATTCTGGACACGCGCACCGACGATGCCGACCACACGCGCGCCAAAGCCAACGCTGCGGATTCGCTGGTCAAATATCCCGAAGCAGCGGCGTTTGTCGGCTTGTGGTCTTATAACGGTCCGGCCATCCTGAACGCGATCAAGGAAGCTGGCAAAGTCGGCAAAGTGAAAATTGTCTGCTTTGACGAAGAAGATCAAACTCTGGCGGGTGTCAAAGCCGGAGAAATCGCCGGCACCGTCGTTCAACAGCCGTATGAATTCGGCTATCAGGCGATCAAGATCATGAAGCAGATTCTGGACGGCGACCGCTCCGGCATCCCGGCTTCCAAACAGGCGTTCGTTCCGACGTTGATTATCAACCAAACCAACGTCGAAGAATTTACGGCGAAGTTGAACAAGTTGCGTGGCAGATAAATCTGCCGATTGCACAGGCTAACCCCTTTATCAAACTGGAAAGGAAGAATTATGGAACAAGACAAACTCACACGAAGAAAGTTCGTTGCGTCAACTGCTGGCGTGGCGATGGGAGCGATGATTGTGCCGCGTCACGTGCTCGGCGGAACCGGATTTATCGCTCCCAGCGATAAGCTCAACGTGGCGGTCATTGGATGCGGCGGACAGGGAGCTTCGGACGCGACGGAACTCGTCACGGCGGGCGAAAACATTGTCGCGCTGGCTGATGTGGATTTCGGGTACGTGGACAAAGCCGTCGCCAACAGCACCAAAGACCGCGAAGGCAAACCCAACGAAGCTCGCGTCAAGCTGCAGGAAGCCTATAACAAGGCGAAACGTTACGCCGATTACCGTCAGATGCTGGATCAGCAAAAAGACATCGATGCCGTGATCGTCGCTACGCCCGATCACATTCATGCGATTGCCGCCAAACATTCGCTGGAAGCCGGCAAGCACGTGTATTGCGAAAAACCGTTGACCTGGTCAGTGCAGGAATCACGTGTGCTGCGCGAAACGGCGGCGAAATATCCCAAGCTGGCGACGCAAATGGGGAACCAAGGGCATTCCAACGACGAAGCTCGGTTGATCAACGAATGGATTCAAGCGGGCGTTATCGGGCCGGTCAAAGAAGTGTTCGTCTGGACGAATCGTCCGATCTGGCCGCAAGGTGTTCCGCGCCCGGCCAAAGTTTCGGTCAGTCCGGAAGGTGGCGGTTTTGGCAACGATTGGACAGCACGATTGTTGAGCAAGGCGACGGCCAGCGCTCTCAGCGGGTTTGCCTCAACGCCGCCCACTCTAAATTGGGATTTGTATCTGGGGCCAGCGCCCGAAGTCGAGTTCCATCCGATTTATCATCCGTTCAACTGGCGTGGTTGGGTGGATTGGGGAACAGGCGCACTGGGCGATATGGCCGCGCACTTGATTGACCATCCGTATTGGGCGCTCGATCTGAGGTACCCTGAAACCATCGAAGCGACTTCGTCGCCGTGGGGAGAAGACAACAAACGCAATCCGGTCAGTCATCCGTTGGTCACGCAGGTGGTGTACAACTTCCCGGCGCGCGGCAATCAGCCGCCGGTCAAAATGATCTGGTGTGATGGCGGCTTGATGGCTCCACGTCCGTCGTTCCTGCCTGACAACATCAAACTGGAACGCGGCGGAGGAGTGATTTTCGTTGGTTCGAAAGGCATGCTGATGCACGAAACCTACGGCGAAAAACCCCGTCTGTTCCCCGAAAGCCTGATGGAAACAGCGAAGAAAGTACCGCAGAAAATCGAGCGCAATCCGTTCCGCAACGACAAAGACAAACCGCTGCACCGCGTGCAATTCGCCAATGCCTGCAAAGGCAAAGCGAAACCGGTTTGCCCGTTTGAATATGCGTCGCGGCTGACGGAAACCATGCTGCTCGGCATCGTGGCGTTGAAAACCGGCCAGGGCGAATTGATTCGTTGGGATGGCGAAGCGGGCAAAGTCACCAACAATGACAAAGCCAATCAGCATCTGCACCGCGAATATCGCAAAGGCTGGACGCTGTAAATCGTCGTGTTGTCTCGCAGGCAGGCGGCGTTTGCCGTCTGCCTGCACAAAAATCCGCTGAACTCTGTAAGCATCGTACCTCCAATCCCGGAGGGAATTTCCTTCAGGAGAACATCCTATGAATCGCAAAACCATGTTTCTTTCCGCTGCTCTTGTGTTGATGTTGGCCACGTTGGTGATGGCAGCAGATGTTACCGGCAAATGGACGGCTCAAGTGCCAGGACGCGGAGGGCAAACCACTGAAACGACTTTTAACTTCAAAGTCGAAGGTGACAAGTTGACCGGCACGATGTCCAGTCAAATGGGAGAAGCAGCCATTTCCGAAGGCAAAGTCAGCGGTGACGACATTTCTTTTTCCGTGACGCGCGAAGTGCAGGGCAATTCCTTCAAGATCATTTACAAAGGAAAAGTTGCTGGCGAAGAAATCAAGTTCACGCGCACCATCGAAGGTCGCGATGTACCTCCGAC
>JAEUQP010000239.1 GCA_016789645.1 Acidobacteriota bacterium
CGCCACAGCACAGTGAAATCCAACAAACGATTCCGTCGGAAGTCCAGCTTGGCGCGTGCCAACGCCTGGCCTCCGCCGTAATCACCCGGCTCGATATAGGTGATGTAGACGCTTTCGTCTTTAGCAAAATTGGGCGAGACGAAAATGCCCAGCATGCCGTTCTGGTTTTGCCAGTAAACGGGAGGCGTATTGCCCAAGGGCGCGATCTTTTCTCCCTGCGCCGAGACCAGCCAAATCGGCCCGATCTTTTCGGTCACCAACATGCGCCCATCCGGCAGGAAGGCAATTCGCCACGGCAGCCCAAACGTGGCGGTCGTGGTCAGTTGAAAAGGCAGTGTCGCTTCGGCTTCCTGCTGGCCCACATTGGTTTGAGCCAAAACAGCCCCTGACACTAACGTGAGAAGCAGCACTGCTCTCGCTAATTTCATCATTGTTATCATTCTCCTTATTTCCTGGTAACTGCTCAGCCTCCTCGCCGCTAACGCGGCGAGGAACGGGCTGAGCAGTTACATTTCATGTTTGAAAGACGGCGTTCTGTGTAGGACTTACGCATTTTTTGTCGTGGATTTCCTAACCCGCGACACTCTTGCCCGTAAAGATTTCAGGACTTACGCAAAACCTGCTGTGTCAGTAGCCCGACCGTAAGGAAGGGCTTAGGTTTTGCGAAAAAAGCCCTTGCTTACGCGCGGGCTACCGACACCTGCGTAAGTTTGCGTAACGAATGTCGGCATTTCTATAAACAGGCAGCGCCCCCTGGCGCTAATTCTCAAACAGGCTCTCAAGGGTTTACGCCGGGCAGCAACGTCATTCCTCTCGCCTCAAGTGTGTCTGCCATTTGTTTCGCCTGTTCTCGCAGCCACGGCATGGGATCGTTCTGCTCGCGTTCGCGTAACAAGGCCCGCTTCCCATAAAACAAGCCATTCAATTGCCACTGCTCTTACCTCCGATTACGGCTCAACGGTGAAGGTCTGCGAACGCGTGACGCTGGTTTGGTCATCCTTGACTGTGATCTTCAGCACGTATGTTCCCGGATTCAGGCCGTCAATTGGCAGCGCGCTGGCGTAAGCGATGCGGCCTTGGGCGTCGGGCGCGCCGAGCTTCAAGGGGAAATCCGCAACCATCGTTTTGCCTTGCGTGACTTGCAACGTGAATTCCGAAATCGGTTTGGAACCTTTGGCCAAATCTTTGGGAAGATACACCACAAAATAAAATCCCATCTGCTTGGTGGTGGATTTTTTGAAGGCTTCACCCAGGTTGGGATAAATCATCACGTCGCCAATCTGGAAAAAGCTGTCTTTGTTTTGGCTGGCCGGAGCTTGTTCGGCGCGTTGGATCAAGCTGATCGTGCTCAACCGCAGCTTCGTTTCGTCGGGGTCGGGAATTTCGATGGTCGAACGTTGGACGCTGGCTTTGCCGCTGGGCGCGTCGTGCGCGATGGCTTCGATGTCGTATCGCCCGGGCGGCAATTCGGCTTCGCGGTAAAACAGCATCTGTCCCGCGCGCGTCGCGCTGACTTTATCCAGGGGGCCGGTCAACGCGTATTGGCGACTGAGTTTGGCGACCACCTGTTTCGATTGATCTTTGATCAGCGCCAGCACGGTGAAATCCGTGGCGAAGGTTTTCTTTTCACGGTTTTCGGCGAAGGTGAAGGCGTTCATCGGCGCGGCGACTTCGACGACGGTGCGAAGCTTGTGGGCAGCGTCCGGGAAGTTGAATCCCATCATGCGCATCGGAAAAGCGTTGGTCAGGTTGGGGGTGTTCAAGGCTCCCAGCGCAGCCGATTCGTAATACAACATCGGCACATACCCCGTGGCGTTGACCGCGAAATAACCCTTGCGCGTTTGCACGTCGTAATCGCCTTTTTTCAGTTTGACGGAAACCTGGCGGAATTTGCCATCCACGTTTTGATTGGTCGGCGAATACGTCAGCAGGTAATAGCTGTGCAAATCTTCGTCCACCTGAGCCAGTTTGCCGGCGATGTTGCTGGTGTCGCCGATGAAGGCTCCGCCGGTTTCCGCTGCCAATTGAATCAAACCGGTTTGCGGATTCAGCTTCAGCAAATCTTCGTTGCGTTCGAGCATGGCGGTCATCGGACGGCCGGTTTCGGGACGGCTGGGATCGTGATCCACACGTCGGCGACCGAGCGCGTTGATTTCGGCGCGCGTTTCGTCGTTGGGGTTGATGGCGCGCAAGCCTGCGGAATCAATCGTGTAGATGCTGACGTTCAGCCGGTTGGCCTGATTGATGACCGAACGGAAATGCGCGACGACGTTGGGCGGAATGGACAGGCCTTCGGAGAAGAACACGACGGCTTTGCGACCGGGCAGATTCCGCATTGAATTAACTACGGCCAACAACCCATTTGACGTGGCGTACCCTTGCGCGTCGCGTTCCAGTACTTCAAAGGTTTCCAGCGTGCGCCGGGTCATTTCAGCAAACCGCAAATCCACCGACGCTGATCCGGACGCTGAACCGGCTGCGCCAGCAGCGGCGGCATTGCCGGAAGCTCCGGCTGCCGCAGCCGCCGATGAGGCCGACGAAACTTGTTGCTGCAAATCCGAAACGCGCTGATTCTGGCTGCGTGCCTGTTCGGCGCCGGAACTGAACGACGCCGACGAACTGGCTCCAGCGCGATCAATGGCTTCGCGGATCAATCGGTTGTCGGTGGTGTAGTTTTGTATGACCTTCAGCGCCAGATCAATCGTAAACACGCCCATGTAATCGTCCGGGCGAGTGTTTTCGCCGACGTAACTTCTAGCAGCGTCGCGCGCTCTCGTGCGCCCGTCTTGCGACAGCCGATCAAAGACAATGGCGATGGCGCTGACGCCGATTTCGGGTTCGCCAACGGCCAGATTTGTGGCTTTGGGAGCGACAGCGGGCGCAGGTTCTTTTTTCTCAGCGGCGGGAGCTTCAGCGGTAGTTTTTTCGCGCTTCACCAAACGAAACGATTCGATCTGTTGCCGCTGGCCGTCTTCGTTGACTTCAAAATCGGCGGCGGTCAGGTCTTTGACGACGCGGCCTTTTTTATCTTTGACCACCACGTCCAGAATGACTTCGGCGGTTTTGAGCGAAATTTTTTGGTCTTGTGCCGGGTCTTGAGCCGCGATTTGAAATGGCAGTGACAACGTCAACGAAACGATGAGCAGCAAGACGGTCAACGATCTTTTCATTTCTGATTCCTCTTGGACGAACTATAAGTTTCAAGAAAATGTTTTGTCAGCGAATCTATGCTCACCTGAAGCCTTTCAACAGGATGCACAGGATTTTTTCAGGATTAACAGGGACAGGCGTTAATCCTGCCAATCCTGAACCAAATCTTGCCAATCCTGTTTTGTTATCTTCGTTGGAGAAACATTTCTTTTTCTTGAAATCCATATTTTGTTTGAGATGAGTGACAGTCGGCTTTCTCGCGCTTAGAATGCGCGCCGCCGTGCTGAAAGGTAACACCAAAATCGCAGTTACCCAACTACTGACGTATTCATGAAGAAGAAAGTCACAATCCGCGACGTTGCCGCCAAATTGGGGCTGTCGGCGATGACGGTTTCGCTGGCCTTGCGCGATCATCCGCGCATTTCGGCAGAAACCAAACGCCGCATTCGCACAGCGATGGACAAGCTGGGGTATAAACCCAGCCCCGTAGCGCGGGCGTTGGCGACAGGCAGGTCGAATCTGCTGGGAGTGATTGTGCCGAACAGTTCCGATCATTATTACGCCGAAGTCATTCGTGCAATTGAAGACCACGCCAGCGCCGCCAACTTTCATGTCCTGCTGGCCAATGGGTCGTATGAAATGGATCGGTACACCGAACGCGTGCGCGATATGATGAGTTTGCATGTCGGCGGCATTATTGCCGCGCCACCGTTCATCGGCGACAAACCGAAACTGCCGCCGTTCTGGCAAAACCTGCTGAGGAAGGAAACCGAATTCGACGTGGTGCTGGTCAACCGCGAATTGCGTCCGGCGGTTTTTCACCAGGTCGCGCCCGATTACACCGACGGAGTTCGGTTGGTGGTCGAAGCGCTGGCCGAACGCGGGCATCGTCGTGTGGCATATGTTTCAGGCCGTCCGGCGATGTTGCCGATTCGGCAGCGATTGACGGCATTCAAACGCTTTGCACGGCAACGCGGATTTTCGCAGGACGCCGCGCTGATCGAACATTGCAACCTGACCTTTGCCGGAGGTTATGAAGCCGGTCGGCGATTGTGGGCGGCGAATGACGAAAAACCTTCGGCGGTGGTTGCGTTCAGCGACGTTGTCGGCGTCGGGCTGCTGCGGTTTCTGGACGAAGCCGGTGTTCGAGTTCCCGACGAGGTTTCGGTTGTCAGTTTTGATGGCACGGCGGTCAGCGAATTCACGCACACCAGTCTGACGACGGTGGCCACGCCGATGTATGAAATCGGAAAACGCGCGTATCAGATGTTGATCGGCGCAATGAGCTGCGAATTCAGCGAAGCGCAAAGTCTGATTTTGCCGGTTGAATTGAAGCTGCGTGAATCTCTTGGTGAAGCGCACGGGAAATCAGCTTGACAGGTTTTTATTGCCTGTGGTCTATTTCGCGCCGCATTTAGTTTACCGGTAAAACAACATCGTCCACCGGAACCCATCTGACATTCCTTTTTTTTTGACCTGGACAGGGAGACGCGATGAT
>JAEUQP010000254.1 GCA_016789645.1 Acidobacteriota bacterium
CGGTGAAACACTCTTTGCCAGCAGGATTGTCCCAGCCTGCGCTCAGAGCGTTTGCCGCCGCCGGATATTCCAGCCTCGATCAATTCACAAAGCTGACCGAAGCCGAGTTGTTGCAATTGCACGGCGTCGGGCCAAAGGCAATTCGGATTTTGCGCGCTGCGTTGGCAGAGCAGGGAATGTCGTTGTTGTCGTGAGTTCCATTTGGAAAGGAAAATCATGAAAAAGTTGTTGGCCGTGTTTTTGATTCTGAGCAGTGTGTTGGTTATGAGTTGTCAAAACAGTTCCACCGAAAAGCCAAACCCGCCAGCCGCGCAAGCCATTCAATTGGTTGAAGTGCGCGATGTGCATTCGTTTGCGAATCCGGCGCAGGTGCGCGTTAAACATGTGGATTTGAATCTGGACGTGTTGTTCGACCGCAAAGTCCTGAAAGGTTCAGCGACGCTGACCATCGAACGCAAACAGGCCGATGCCAACGAATTGAAATTGGACACGCGCGATCTGAAGGTTTCCAAGGCGGAAACGTCCAGCGACGGCAACAACTTTGCCGCAACGAAATTCGCGTTGGGGCAAGCGGACAAAATTCTCGGCACGCCGTTGACTGTGGAATTGCCTGCTCAGGCGACCAAGGTACGTATCGAATATGAAACCAGCCCGACGGCTTCGGGCGTGCAGTGGCTGCAACCGGCGCAAACAGCGGGCAAACAATATCCGTACGTCTTCACGCAATCGCAATCCATTCACGCGCGAAGCTGGATTCCGTTGCAGGATTCGCCCGGCGTGCGTGTGACGTATTCGGCGACGATTCGCACGCCATCGGGAATTCGCGCCGTGATGAGCGCCGAAGAAATCGATGGCGCGCCGAAACTTGGCGAGTTTTCGTTCAACATGAGGCAGCCGATTCCGTCTTACCTGATTGCCTTGGCAGCGGGCGACATTGCGTTCAAATCGCTGGGCAAACGCACAGGCGTGTACACCGAACCGGCAATGATGGACAAAGCCGCGAAGGAATTGGAAGACACCGAAAAAATGATCGAAGCGACGGAAACGCTTTATGGCCCTTATCGCTGGGGCCGCTACGACATTCTGGTGTTGCCGCCGAGCTTCCCGTACGGCGGAATGGAAAATCCGCGATTGACGTTTGCCACGCCGACTATTTTGGCCGGAGACAAAAGCCTGGTGTCGTTGATCGCTCACGAACTGGCGCATTCATGGTCGGGCAATCTGGTGACGAACGCGACGTGGCGCGATTTCTGGCTCAACGAAGGGTTCACGACGTATCTGGAACGTCGGATTGTCGAAGCCGTCTATGGGCGCGACACCGAAGAAATGCAGGCCGTGTTGGGACGCCAGACGCTGGAAGCGCTGCTGACAAAATTCGATCCGCGCGATCAGATTTTGCACGTTGATCTGGATGGCCGCGACCCGGACGATGGTTCGACCGAAGTGCCGTATGAAAAAGGCGCGCTGTTGTTGCGTTACCTGGAAGAAACCGTTGGCCGCGACAAGTTCGATCAATTCCTGAAGGGATATTTCGATAGTTTCGCGTTTCAGAGCATCGCGACGGCGGATTTCCGCGCGTATCTGCAAAAGAACCTGCTCGACGCGAATCCGCAACTTTCCGCCAAAATTTCTTCGGACGTACTGGACGAATGGATTGAAAAACCGGGCTTGCCTGCTTCTACGCCCAAACCGCAATCGAATGCTTTTACCAACGTCGAAGCGCAAGCAAAAGCCTGGCTGGCTGGAAAACCGGCGGCCAGTTTGGACACCAAGGCCTGGACAACGCAGGAATGGCTGCACTTCTTTCAGAGGCTGCCCGCCAAATTGAGCGAACCGCAGATGAAAGACCTGGATCAGGCATTCGGGTTGACGAACTCCGGCAACGCCGAAATCGCGCACGTCTGGTTGTTGATTTCGATTCGGAACAATTACGCAACGGCGTATCCGCGATTGGAAGAGTATCTGACGACCATCGGCAGGCAAAAGCTGATCAAGCCGCTGTACGAAGAACTGGTCAAAACCCCGGCGGGCAAACAACGCGCAAAAGCGATCTTTGCCAAAGCGCGTGCCGGGTATCACCCAATTGCGCAAACCAGCGTGGGCAAGATTGTGAATGGTTGAGAAATCATCGGCTGAGCAACAATCAATCTGCTGCGCGAGCCGAACCAGCAGATGCTTCGGATTG
>JAEUQP010000280.1 GCA_016789645.1 Acidobacteriota bacterium
CACCGAAAATCCGCCGTGCGCTTTGGCGACGTTGTTGATCAATTCCATGATCGTCACGGTTTTGCCCACGCCCGCGCCGCCGAACAATCCGATCTTTCCGCCCTTCAAAAACGGCTGGACAAGGTCAATCACCTTGATGCCCGTGACCAGCATTTCCAGTTCGGTGGATTGCTCTTCAAAAGTGGGAGCGTGACGGTGAATCGGGTAATAGTCAGTCGCTTGAACCGGGCCGCGTTCGTCCACCGGTTCGCCAATGACGTTGATGATGCGACCGAGCGTGCCATTGCCGACCGGAACTTTGATCTGGCCGCCAGTATCCACGGCGTTCATGCCGCGCACCATGCCGTCGGTCGGCAGCATCGAAACCGCGCGAACACGGCTTTCGCCCAGATGTTGCTGCACTTCGCAGATCACATTGACCGGAGTCGGCACGTCGAACCCTTCGCTGGTGACGCGCAGCGCCTGATAAATCGGGGGCAGATAGCCTTCGGAAAATTCCACGTCCACGACCGGACCGATCACCTGGACGACCTTGCCGATGGCTCCATTCGAGGAATTGCCATTCGCAGATGCCATAAACTTTGCTTTGCTCCTTCGGAAAGAGGCAGCCGGTCAGTCTTGTAGAGTAAGCATGGCTGCCAGCGCCTTTGGTAAATATATGAATGCTCGATTAAAGGGGCGGAGTATACACATCCAATTGTGGTTTGCCAAACCGCCGAGCGGATTTGGATTTGCTATCGTGAAGAGTCATTGCCCGAACATCTTATCTGCCCTGGCCAAGCTCAACCGCTAGCAATCAGAATTTGCCTATGGACACAAAGTTGCGGTAAAACCCGCCGCGTAATGTTTACTTTGCAAAGCCACTCACTCAGTTATGGCTCAGATTTTCATCAGCTACGCCCGCGAAGATTTCAAACAGGTTAGCGAGCTTCGGCAACGATTGAAAGACGAAGGCTTCACTCCCTGGATGGACAAGGTGGATTTGCTGGCGGGGCAGCGTTGGCGACCGGCAATTGAACAAGCCGTGCACAAGTCGGATTTCTTTGTCCTGTGTTTGTCCAATCGCACCGTCAGCAAGCGCAGCTTCGTTCAGCGCGAAATCAAAATGGCGCTCGATCTGTGGCAGGAGATGCTGGCGGACGACATTTTCTTGATTCCCGTTTTGTTGGAGCATATCGAGCCGGAAGAAATTCCCGTCAGCTTGCGAGAAATCGGCTGGGTTTTCCTGTACGAAGAAGACGGCTGGAACGATTTGATGCGTGCGTTGAAACACGGCATGAAACAACGCGCAATTGATGAAAGGGACGAACGCAAAAAAGAGGAAGACACTGTTCGTCAGAATGGCGCTGAAGCGGCGCGATTGGAACGTGAAGCTGCCGAACAGCGATTGCGTGAAGAAACCGCTCGGTTGCAAAAAGAGAAAGCCGAAATCGAACGTAAGCTCTACGAAGAAACTACGCGCCGACAACAGGAAGAAGCTGCTCGTCTGAAAAAAGAGCGAGAGGCCGCCGATCTCCGACAACAAGCCGAAGCCGCACAAAAACAAAAAGAACAAGCGGAACAACAACGCAAAATCCGCGAACGAGAACAAGTTGAACAGCAACGTTTGGTTGAACTCCAACAACAAGCCGAAGCCGCACAAAAACAAAAAGAACAAGAAGAACAACAACGCAAAATCCGCGAACGAGAACAAACTGAACGGCAACGTTTGGCTGAAGAAGAAGCCCTACACTCAAAACCATATTCGTCATCAACGATCTCTCCGCGCACCAAAAATTTGCAATTTTGGCCAGCGGCAATTGGAGTCGTTGTGATTATTGGTTTGCTGGGGTATTGGGTTTGGAATGTTACTAAGCCCGATAAAGAAACTAGTGTCCCAATTACCATCAACCCCACGCCAGCGCCTGGTAATGGACAGACGTTTGAATTTGAAACAGTTCGACTGGATCGCAACGGCAAAGAAGTAGAACGTCGCAAATTGCAGGCGCGCTATTTCACCGAAGACCTCGGCAAGGGAGTCAACCTGGATATGGTGGAAATTCCTGGCGGCACGTTCACTATGGGATCGCCTTCCAACGAAGCTCAGCGCAGCAATGATGAAGGCCCCCAACATTCGGTCAATGTCGCTTCGTTCTGGATGGGCAAGTTTGAAATCACTCAGGCTCAATGGCAGGCCTTGATGGGCAGCAATCCGTCGAACTTCAAAGGCGATGTCAATCTGCCGGTGGAAGGGGTTTCGTGGAATGACACTCAGGAGTTTCTGAAAAAGCTGAACGCCTTGCCGAATCTGAAAGGCAAAAACTACCGACTGCCCAGCGAAGCCGAATGGGAATATGCCGCACGCGCCGGGACGACAACGCCTTTTGCTTTCGGAGAAACGATCACTCCGCAGATCATCAATTACGATGGCAATTATCCTTACGCCAATGCAGCGAAGGGACTTTATCGTCAAAAGACAGTTCCGGTTGGCAGTTTGGGCGTCGCCAATGCTTTCGGCTTGTTCGATATGCACGGCAACGTTTGGGAATGGTGCCAGGATGTTTGGTATAATAGCTACAATGGCGCTCCGTCAGACGGCTCAGCTTGGTTGAGGGGCGGAGGCTCAAGTATCCGGGTGCTTCGCGGCGGCTCGTGGGGCAGCAATGGAAACCTCGTTCGCTCCGCCAGCCGCTGGCTCACGCCCGGCAACTTCATCGACCTCATCGGTTTTCGTGTGGTGTGTGCGAGGACTTAGGACACTTGACCCTTGGGCCCTTGAACTCTTGTCACTTGTTTCTTGACCCGTTGCGAACATAATCAGGTCAACTTATTCTTGGCAGTGGAGGAATTCAGATGAGCACTCAAGTTACATTAGCTTTAAGCGACGAGGTTTATCATCAGGCTCGACGGATGGCGCAATTAACAAGCAGCAACGTGGCGGAAGTGTTGAATGACGCGATTGAATTGTCGCTTGCGCCGGTCAGCCCATCGGTTGCTGTCAGCCGCCCAATTGCCGACCTGCCCGATAAAGAAATCCTTGCGTTGACAGAGCTTCAACTGCCGCCTGCGCAAGATCGCCATTTGAGTCGCCTGTTAGACCGCCAACAGGCTGGCAAATTAGCCGCTGCCGAACGCGCGGAGTTAATGGCGTTGATGCAGGTGTATCAAGAACAACTGCTGAGAAAGGCCCAGGCGTTGAGCGAAGCCGTGCGGCGCGGATTGATCGAACCTTTGTCTTCATGACTCATCCTGGCCGAAAAACTGTCAGCCCAGCCTTACGTCGCCGAATCCGTGAACAAGCCGGAAATCGTTGCGGATATTGTCGCAGCCATCAGCGATACGTGCTTGGTTTGCTGGAACTCGATCACATTCAACCACAGGCGCTCGGCGGCACGAACGATGAAGAAAACCTGTGGCTCGCCTGCCGTCTTTGCAACGGTTACAAACGAACTCAAACTCATGGCCGCGACCCTCTTTCTGGGCGTCGAATCAAATTATTCAATCCTAGACGTCAACGCTGGTTACGGCATTTCACCTGGAGCGCCGATGGTTCTCGAATTATTGGCCTGACAGCTTGCGGGCGTGCAACAGTTCTTGCCCTGCAACTCAATAACCTGTTTGCCGTGCGCGTCAGACGCGCTTGGATTGAGGCAGGTTGGCACCCACCGCAAGATGAAAACTGAGGCAACTTTCGCTTACACGTCCAGTTCTGCCTTTTCCGGTCTCCATGCCATCTCGCACCTTCGGAAAATTGGATTCAGGGCTTTGGACTGCGGGCGGCAACTTACCATCAAGCTCAAACTTGGCCAAGCAATTCTGGCCTCAAGGCAACTTTGTCTTACCTTCTAGATGACAAGTCGGAATCGCTTCATTACAATCCG
>JAEUQP010000322.1 GCA_016789645.1 Acidobacteriota bacterium
TCCACAATCAACTCGTAATTTTTGCCAACCCGATCCAATCCGATGCGAATGTCGTTCAAGATCATGACTGGATTTTCGCTGCGCGGATTGTCAGACGTGGCAATCACCCAATCGCTTTGTTTGGCGGCGGCTTCGCCCATCAACGGACGTTTGGTGCGGTCACGATCTCCACCGCAGCCCATCACGGTGATGACTTTGCCGCGCTTGCCATTCTTGGGCGCTTGCGCGATTTGCACGGTGTTCAGCACATTGACCAGAGCATCCGGCGTATGTGCGTAATCCACCACCACCGTGATGTCATCTCCCGCTTCTGTCGAACTGACGCGTTCAAACCTGCCGGGAACTCCCTTGCATTGGTTGATGCCTGCGGCAATGACGTCGCGGTCCAACCCCAGCGCCACACTGACTCCGATTGCACACAGCGAATTGTAGGCATGCGGACGACCGACCAACGACGAAGCAATTTCGATTTTGCCAGCGGGCGTTTGCGCCGTGAACTGCAATCCTTCCAACCCGAAATGCTTTTCCCTGGTAAAAACATCGGCTTCGGCATCCAGCGCATAAGTCAGCGTCGTTTCGCCGCACAGGTTTTTCAGTTCCACGCCGCGCGGATCATCCAGATTGATGACCGCATGTTCCGGTCGTTTGCCGATGGTTCCGTCAAAGAGTTTCTTTTTCGCGGCAAAGTAATTGTCCATCGTGCCGTGAAAATCCAGATGGTCTTGCGTCAGGTTGGTGAATGCGGCGGCGGCGAATTGCAATTCGTCGGCGCGGTGCATGTCCAACGCGATGGACGACACTTCCATCGTTGCGTGCGTTACGCCGGTTTCGACGGCGCGACGCAGGAAGTTTTGAATTTCCGGCGATTCCGGCGTCGTGAATTCGGCGTCCACCTTTTCGTCGCCGATGCGATAACCGATCGTTCCCATCACGGCGGTCTTTTTGCCTGCGGCGGCAAAAATCGAATCAATCAAATAGCTCGTTGTCGTTTTGCCGTTTGTGCCGGTCACGCCGACCAGCGCGAGTTTCGCCGAAGGATTTCCGTGAATCAGCGCGGCGGCTTTGGCCAGAGCGATTCGCGCGGAAGCGACCTGCAACCAGACGCCGGTAAAATCCGCCGGGCGAACTCGTTCCGAAATAATGGCACTCGCGCCGCGTTTCGCTGCTTCGCCGACGAAATCGTTCCCGTCGGTTTGTGCGCCCGAAATCGCAACGAAGATGCCACCCGGCATCACGCGGCGCGAATCATGGGTGACTGAAGAGCTGAACGCGCCGATCGCGGTATTGAGCTTTCCGCTCTGTCCGCCAGTGGCGCGCGCTTCGATATGATTGGCAATTTCGCTCAGAGTCACCATTACTGAAATTCCACTTTGCAATCTTCGCCGGGTCGCACGCGCGCTCCCGGCGCAGGCCATTGTTTTACGACTACGCCCGATCCTGTGGGACGGACATTCAAACTCAATTGCGAACAGGCTTGAATGACCGACCGCAATCCTTTGCCTCGCAAATCCGGCATCAGCGCCGACGGCCCGGACGATGCAGGAATTACATTCGGTCTGGGCGTGGGCGTCGGTTTCGGTTGTTTGCGACCCGCATCCGGCGCGATGTTTTGCGAAAGCAATTCGCGCGGCATCGCATTTTGCGGACTCGGCAACGCATTCACGGTTTCCGGTTGGGTCAACGCGATGTTTTGTTCCAAACGGGTTTCGTTCGCTTCATCTTCCGCCGCTTTGGATTCATACCGATCCGACAGCGCGGCCAGCGCATCGCGGAACCCTTTGGCGTCGGGCGGAATCACGAAATCACCCAACGCGATTTGTGCGATCATATTGAAAATCGGAGCCGAGACGCTGCCTCCCTGATGAGCGCCTGCCGGTTCATCCACCATCACCACAATCACGAATTTCGGATCGGTCGCGGGAACGAATCCGGCAAACGACGGCATGAATTTGCCGCGCGCATACCCGTGCCCTCGTTCTGCTTTTTGCGGAGTCCCGGTTTTGCCCGCGGCGGTGTAATTCGCCAGTTGAATTGCGTGGCGAGCCGTTCCGTGCGTCACCACACGTTGCATCAACACGGACATGTTTTCTGCCGTTTGCTGGCTGACCACGCGTCGAGTGACCGGTTTGGTCGGCGTCACTCTGCCATCCGCGCGGATGACTTCTTTGATCACGTGCGGTTGCACCCACACGCCTTTGTTGGCAATGGCTCCGGTCGCGGCGGCAATTTGAATCATCGTGACCGACACTTCCTGTCCCATCGCCACCGAACCAATCGAATCGAAATTCCACTTGTGCGCCGGGCGAACGATGCCTTTCGATTCCGCCGGAAGCTCGATCCCGGTTTTGTTGCCAAAGCCAAACAGCGAAATGTATTCCGCGAATCGTTCCTTGCCCACACGCTGAGCCAGCCGAATGGCGCAAACGTTTGAGGATTTGGCGAACGCGTCCGGCGTTTGCTGCACGCCGTAAGCGTGTGTGTCGTGAATGACGCGCGGTCCAAAACGGATTTCGCCATTGCCGCAATTCAGCTTTTCATCAAGCTGCACCTTGCCTTCTTCAAAGGCGGCGGCGTAAGTAATCATTTTGAAGATCGAACCCGGTTCGTAAGGCCAACTGATCGCACGGTTATGGCGATCTTCGTCTTTGCTTTTCGGCCGCTCGTTGGGATTGAAACTCGGCGCATTGGCCAGCGCCAGAATTTCTCCGGTGGTCACATCCATCACCACGGCGTAAGCGCCTTTGGCGTTATGACGTTTGATGGCTTCGGTCAACAGAGTTTCGACTTTGTGCTGCATGGCCGAATCAATCGTCGTTTTTATCGTCGCGCCACCAACTGCCGGGGTTTCGCGTCGTTCGTACGCCTGATTGCGCCCGTCGCGTTCCAATTCGATCGAGCCGGATTTACCGTCCAAAGAATCGTTTTGTGATTGTTCCAAACCGCCCTGGCCTTTGTTTTCGCCGCCGACATACCCAAGCAACGCTGCCGCCAAAGATTCGTTCGGATAATACCGCTGCATCTCTTTTTTGAAGCCGATGGCTCTGATGCTGTTTTTCGCCACGACTTCGCGGATGGCTCTTGCCTTTTCCGGTTCGACCTTCCGCGCCAGAAACACAAAGCCGGAATTGCCGGTCACCTGTTTGACCAATTCCGCTTCGCTGATTTCCAACACCGGAGAGAGCAATCGCGCGACGTTGCGGCGTGCGTCATCGTCTTTCAGCAAACGCTGGTCAACGAACACCGAATCAAACAACACGCTCAACGCCAAATCTTTGTCATTGCGATCAACGATTGCGCCGCGCGCGGCCATGGTTTCCAACCGCATTTGCTGATTTTCCCGGGCTTTGGCCAGGTAATAATCATGTCGCGCAACTTGCAGCCAATACAGCCGACCAATGATGACCAGCATCCAGACAACAAAGAGAAAGGCAATCGCCAGAATTCGATTGCCGGTGGTTTTTGCCGTGTTTTGAGACTGTTTTGCTCGCATGCCTTTACCTCTGGCGTTTCACTTCTTTCTGCGGCTTCTGGTGCTTCGCAATCTGGGGAGTGTCTTTTTTCGTTTTGTCTGGTTTCGTTTTGTCCGATTTCCCTGCTGGTATTGCCTTGTTCGCTACCTTGATCACCTTGGCGGTGTTCGCGACTTTCGTGGATGGTTTGGCGGTGGCGGTTCGTTTGTCAGGAACTTTGGTCACCAATTCCGAAGACAGGGCTTTCACTTGGGACTCACTTTTCGCCTGTTTTCCAGTTTCAGGAACCGCTGGCACCGCCGAAACAACAGTCTTGCCCAATCCGGGCTGAATCAATCCGGATTCGTTGGCGGCGCGGTCGCTTTCCTGTGTGCTGAGCGCCTGTTCTTTTTTGAAGGTGTAAAAGCGCTGCTGGCTGGACAAGGTGTCCAATTCGGATTTCAAACTTTCTTCCGCGCGCTTGAGCTGCAGAACGTTGATCAGGGAGTGCTGAGCCAGAATAAAACCCACAGCGATGATGGAACCGATACCAACCATCAGCATGATGACGCGAGCGCCGTTTCCCTGGCGATGCGCTGCCTTGGTGGCTTTGCGCGGAGCTTTGCTGGAACGCGAGGAAGCGCCTGAAGCAGTGCTGGTTCGCCGCCGGGTTACGGAACCAGGAAGCCCGGTCTTGGCTCGATTTGTCGTTCGGTGATGTTGCGCTTTCATATCCCACGTTCCTCAAAAAAATTCAGAAGACAAGTTGCCTGCTTGTCACAAAGCGCCGCTACGGAAAGTTGTTAGGACTGACCGGAATAACCCAGGCTGCTGGCTTTTACAGCTTTTGACAGGCGCGTAACTTTGCGCTTCGGGCGCGAGGGTTGACGGCGATTTCCTCCGCTGTCGGTGAAATCGCTTTGCGCGTCAACACTGTCACACGCTTTGCCGTTCCGCATTGGCACACAGGCTGGCTTGGAGGGCACACGCAATGACCAGACTGGAACCTGAAGGCTTGTTTGATGATTCGATCTTCCAGCGAATGAAACGTGATGATTGCCAGACGGCCTCCTGGTTTCAGCACGTCAATCGCATCGGCGACAAACTGATCCAGATCGTCCAACTCTCGATTGACCGCAATCCGTAAAGCTTGAAACGTTTTTGTCGCCGGATGAATTCGCCAATGACCTTTTTGATGAACCGCCCTGACCACCAGATTGGCAAGCTGCGTTGTCGTCTTGATCGGAGCTTTTCCCCGCTCGGCCACGATCAATCGGGCAATTCGCCGCGCCGCACGCTCTTCGCCAAATTCGTAAATAACGTCCGCGAGTTCGCTCTCGCTTAATTCATTCACCAGATTCGCCGCCGTCGTCTGCTGCGACCTGTCCATTCGCATATCCAGCGGAGATTCGGCATCGAATCGAAAACTGAATCCACGTTCCGGCGTATCGAACTGAAAGGACGAAACTCCCAGATCAGCCAGAATGCCCGTTACCGATTCGATCTTTCTTTGCTCAAGAATCGTTTTGATCTGCCGATAATCGCAATGAACCGCTGCAAACCGTTCGCCGAACTGCGCCAATCGCGTTGTCGCCAGCGCAATCGCTTCGGCGTCTCTGTCCAACCCGATCACACGAGTTTGCGACGAAGCCTGCAAAATCAATTCGCTATGACCACCCAACCCAAGCGTCGCATCCACAAACAAACCGGCTTTGTCGTCTCCGAGCAAGTTGGCCAGCGCTTCAACCGGCATCACCGGCAAATGAACAGGATTGACTGTCATAAGGCTTAAAGAATTGCTGGCACTACTGCTGGGCACGGGGGAGGAGATGCGGAAGGGGTCAATTCAACGCATCTCCTGAACCGAAACCTTGAAATCGCGAAAATCAAATACCGTAGGAAGCGACAATCTTTGCGTCTTCGTCCGAATAAGGCTCTGCGTCCAAACGCGACTGACGGAATTTCTCGGCCTCCCAAATGTCCAGAAATTTCGTTTTGCCCATCACCATCACATCGCCCACCAACTCTGCCGCGTTGCGCAACAACGGATGAATCAGAATTCTTCCCTGAGAATCCATTTGCTGCATCTGGCCAAAATAACTCACCCGATCAATGAATCTGCGAATGGCAGGTTCCATCGAAGGCGCAGCGTTCAACTTCTCTTCTATCCCTTCCCACTCTTTGAGCGGGTAAATCCAAACGCTTTCGCCATACAAACTGGTGACGTAAAAATCAGCGCTCTTGTAGGTCTCTTCCAAATGTCGTTTGAAGTCCGCCGGGATTTTCAGCCGACCTTTTTCGTCCATTCTGGCTGTGTAACTTCCTCTGAGCATAGATCCCTGACATTTGCTTCGACCTGCTTAAACCGTAACGGCTTTGGACAGATTGCTTGCTTAAGCGGAACAAAACGACTGAGCATCTCACAGCGGAATTTCCCGAACGACTTTGCTTAATCGTCTTCTTACGACTTTGAAAAATTTGTGCGACCCACCAACCTGAACCAATTTGAGCTAATCTCGGCCATAATCAACCACTTTAGACCACGAGAGGCCGCCATACTAGAAGAGTAAGTACTGAGTGTCAAGGATTTTGTTCTTTTAGGTGTTACCTGAAGTCGCTCATCGTAACTACCGAATTCAAAAGAAAATATCTTGGGCTGCGAATGGCATTATCCGCTCTTGAACCTGCTTCGCCAAACAAAAAATGTTTAAGGCTTAAGCATTTTGGCTGAATTAGTGCCCTGTGGAGTCGCTGTGCTATAGTGCAGCCCGTTTTCAGGCGACCTATCTTTTTGAATCGTATTGCTGACAGCGATGAACTTATTCTCTCAACTGATAATCTTCGGATTACTGGCGGCTGCTGGAAATCTGCTCGGAGGCTTGTTGCTGACTCAACTGCCCGGGTTGAGCCGTACACATCAGCGACAATTGATCGCGCTCGGTGCGGGCTTCATTCTCGCAGCGGTTTTGCTGGAAGTCGTTCCTGAAGTCGCTGGTCCATCAAATGAACATCTGGGAACAGCAATGGCCTGGTTGCTGGCCGGATATTTGCTGGTTCAATTGCTGGAACACACCATCGCGCCTCACTTTCACTTTGGCGAAGAAATTCATCCGGAAGAAATGCAACGGCGCGGCGCAGTCTTCACCGCTGTGTTTGCCCTTTCCATCCATGCATTTTTCGACGGCGTAGCCATTGCTTCAGGCCTCCTGACCAATTTCCGACTCGGAGCCGTGTTATTCATTGCCGTCCTGCTGCACAAAATTCCCGAAGGCATCACCGTCGCTTCGATCATTCTTTCTTCCGGCAAAGCCGCTCGCACGGCTCAATGGGCAACAGGCATAGTTGCACTGGCCACTTTCGTCGGAGTACTTTCCGTAACGCTGGTGGGTGCAGCGGTCAGTTACGCGCTGCCGCTTTCTGCCGGAGTCACGTTGTACATCGCCGCCTCTGACCTGATTCCCGAAGTCAATCACGGAGGCTGGCGCGCGTCCGTGCTGGTTTTTGTCGGCGTTGCGCTGTTTTACATCACGCATCTGATGCTGCACGCCGCGCTGAGTTAACTCGAAGCTCGTTCGGAGGAGTCCATTTATGAGTTCATCAACCGATACCGCAATCCATACCAACCGAATTGAAGAACTGGAACAGAAATGGGAAGAAACCACATTGGCCGCTTCGCTCGGCAAAATGCCTGAAAGCGAAGCAGAGTTCTCAACCGTTTCACTGAAACCGATCAAACGGTTGTATACGCCAAACGACCTGGCCGACGTTGATTTCCAGCGAGACATTGGTTTTCCGGGTGATCCGCCATACACGCGCGGCATTCATCCGACCGGCTATCGAGCCAGAACCTGGACGATGCGCCAGTTCGCCGGATTCGGCTCTGCGTTCGACACCAACCAACGATTCAAATACTTGCTGGAACATGGCCAGACGGGACTTTCGACGGCATTCGATTTGCCAACGTTGATGGGGTTTGATTCCGATCACCCGGTTTCCGAAGGCGAAGTCGGCAAATGCGGCGTGGCCATCGCTTCGCGCGAAGACATGGAAGTTTTGTTTGATGGCATTCCGCTGGATCAGGTAACGACTTCGATGACGATCAACGCGCCGGCTTCGATGATCTTCGCGTTCTTTCTGGCAACCGCCGAACGGCAAGGCATTGATTGGCGCAACGTAGGCGGCACGCTGCAAAACGACATTCTGAAAGAATACATCGCGCAAAAAGAGTGGATTTATCCGCCGCGCCCGGCAATGCGCTTGGTCACAGACACCTTCAAATTCTGCGCCGAGCAAATGCCCAAATGGAATTCGATTTCGATCAGCGGTTACCACATTCGCGAAGCCGGAGCGACGGCTGCGCAGGAACTGGCTTTCACCTTGCGCGATGGAATCGAATACGTGGATTACGGCATCCGCGCTGGCTTGGACGTGGACGAATTTGCCCCGCGCCTGTCGTTCTTTTTCAACGCGCATAACGACTTTTTTGAAGAGATCGCCAAATACCGCGCCGCGCGCCGCATCTGGCACCGCGTGATGACCGAACGGTTCAAAGCCAAGAATCCGCGTTCGTGGCAAATGCGTTTCCACACGCAAACCGCCGGAGTCAGCCTGACTGTCCAGCAACCGATCAACAACATTATTCGCGTCGC
>JAEUQP010000351.1 GCA_016789645.1 Acidobacteriota bacterium
CACGTAATAAAACGGCTGCCGATTGTCGGCGTACACATGATATGGCTGAGCCAGCGGCAGGTTATTGACGTATTCCCACGATTCGCCTTGATCGGTGGAAACAGCCACGCCGCCATCCTGGCCAACCCACATGCGCTTCGGGTTCAACGGGTCAATCCACATGGCGTGGTAATCAATGTGAACGCGCGGCGCAATCGGACGGAACGTTCGCCCGCCGTCAATCGAAGAAAACAGCGTTGACGAAACGGCGTACACGCGATTTTCGTTCTGCGGATCAACACGCACGTCGGTGTAATAAAACCCGCGCGACACGATGTTCGATTGGCGATACACGGTGCGGAACGTGTCACCTTTGTCTTCAGAACGGAACATCGCGCCTTCTTTGGTTTCTGCAATGACGTAAACGATGTTCGGATTGCTCGGCGCACAACGAACGCCGATGCGCCCGATCAACTTCGGCAATCCGTTCGTCAGCTTCGCCCAGGTTCGTCCACCGTCAATCGAACGAAACACACCGCCCTTTTCGCTGCCGCTGACAAACGTCCAAGGCTTGCGCTCGAACTTCCAGACTCCGGCATACAGGATGTTTGGATTCGACGGATCAATGTCCATGTCCGAAATCCCGTGTTCGGCGTCCACAAACAAAGTCTTCGCCCAGGTCTTGCCGCCATCGGCAGTCATAAACACGCCGCGCTCTTCGTTCGGGCCGTAGTAATGTCCCATCGCGGCGACATAAACGATGTTCGGATTGGTCGGATGAATGACGATGCGCGTGATGTACATTGTGTCTTTCAATCCCAGATGTTGCCAGGTTTTTCCGCCATCGGTGGATTTATAAACTCCGTCACCAAACGACACGCTGTTGCGCGGATTGCCTTCGCCGGTGCCAACCCAGATCACATCCGGATTATTTGGTTCCAGCGCGATGTCGCCGATGGATAGCGTGTTTTGCTTTTCAAAAATCGGTTTCCACGTCACGCCGCCATTCGTCGTTTTCCAAACTCCGCCATCCGCTGCACCAACAAAGACCAGATTCGGATTGCCGGGAACGCTTTCGACATCAGCCACACGCCCATCAAAGATCGCCGGGCCAATGCTGCGCCATTCCAGTTGCTCGAAGGTTTTTGCATCCACCACGCCATTGGCGGCTGACGAATCGGCAGGATCGTTTTTGGCCGAAACCAGCGTCGAAGCAATTGCAAACATAGCGGCGGCGACCAGCAACCACACACGACTGGAAGAAGAGAGACGGCGAATCAACACGATGACACCTCCGGGAAATTTGATGAATTGTTGCGTAAATCAGGAGACCAACTGAAAGCGGATGAAATCTACTTTGGCTGAGCTTGGTTCGTCAAACTTATTCAAAGCTTGGCTTGTTTACGAACCTGTGATACCTGAATCCGTCAATACCACGTCAAGTAAATCAGTGACTCCAAGTTCAATTGCCCAATGGTGGAGATAACCCAGATCAATCGTTTTAGCTTGCACCTTTAACACTTGTTGAACGTCATCCAGTTGTTTCGTCAAAACGTCGCCGCTTTTGCGAAACCAGACCAGCTTCTGAAGAACGATGTCTTCTGCGCTGCAAAAGTAAGCCGTTGGCGCTCCTGGCCAGTTTCCCAAAGGATCAAGTCTGCGCCGCGCTTTTTCAGCTTGTGCATAAGGCGTTGAGCCAAGAATAAAGATGTCCGCCTTGTACATCGAATCCAAATGGATCACGTTGAAGGAACGTTGAGAACTCACTGCGCGCTGAACAGCCTGACGATCAATGTAAAAATCATTTTCCAAGGCCGCTACCAAACCATCAATATGCTCTTCTTTCAGTTCGGCAACCAAATCCACATCCTGAGTTGAACGTGGCAAACCATGAGTAGAGCTTGCCATTGAACCGCCAATCCAATACACGACGCCAAGCTTTTCCAAAACTTCGGCCAAAAACTGTGCGACGCGAATGGCATCTGACATTTCAATAACCTTCCTTTTCCACATCCCAGCCAAATGCTTTCAACATCAACTCGGGCTCGATCCAGCGTGAAGCCAACCGGAGTTTCAGTTCGCGTTCGTCGGCTTGGGGATGACGACGGCGAATGTCATTCATCGCCAACTGTCTGACCAGATCGCTCAATTCGCCGACCTGCTGAAGCTTTTTCCAGACAGGCATTTTGCGATAGCCCTCGATGAGCATCTGTTCAATCTCCGGCGGTGTGTCCATTGCCATTGGTTTCATAGCTGAATGTTGAAGCAGCAAACAACGATTCGTCAATGATTGTTTCTGACGATTCGGTAGAACTGATCGCTGATGTGTTCCAGTTCGTAACGACGGCGAATCATTTCCAAGCCGGCGGCTTCGCGGCTGTTTTCACGGACGCCGGTTTGCCAGATTTCGGGATCGAAATCTACGAAGACTTCCCGACCGGCAAAAAAGAAATCGTCAATCGCTTTGTCCAGTTTGTCATCCGGCCAACCGGAACCGGGCGAGATTGTTCGCCAATACGGTTGAACTCCAAGCGAAGCGAAGTAATGAATCAACGGCGAACGTTGGCCGACAATGAAGCCGGAATTCCAGGGAAGTCGTTCGACTTTGGCGATGAAGCGCAACGCCGCGTTGGAATTCCATTCGGCGCTGTACAGTTCTTTGGCCTCGCGGTTCCAGGTAGCTTTGGTCAGCGCGATCAACGCCAGCAACAAAATGGCTCCACGAACCGGGCGGAGTTTCAGCAGTTCAGCCAGGCACCATCCGCAAACCGCCGCCAAGCCAAGCAAGCCCGTCAGCAGATAACGCGGATTGACTGGCAGATCGTGATTGGCGAGCAAAACAACATCGGCCAGCAATCCGCAAAGCCCGAACAACCACAACAATCGCAAATGTCGTTTCGTCGTCAGCCAAACCAACGCCAGCGGTGATAACACCGCGACGGTCGCCGAGCAAATAAAGCCGAATTTGCCAAAAAACCAAAGATTGTGAATCGAAACCGGGAATCGTCGCCGCTCTTCGGCGCTCAATCCGTACCATTTCGTTACCGCGTCCAGATACAAATTGCCTTCGCGCAAATACCAGAAAATCATTCCGCTGGTCGCAGCCAATGCCGTCAACGCCAAAGCTAATACGATCATTCGCCACTTCACGCCATGCACCCAAGCCGCCAATGCAATAAACGGAAAATAAAAGACAGCAAACTCTCGCACGTTGGCGCTCAAACCAACCAAAAACGCCGCAACCAAAAACCTGCCCAACTTCCCTGCTCGCAAACTTCGCAACATCCACCAGAGCGACCAACTCAACATCAGAAAGCCGGGAATCTCGCTCATCGCGCGTCCACTGTAACTGATGAAGTACGGCGAAGCGGCGACGATCAGCGTTCCGAAAAACGCCGCCAGTCGGCTGGCCGAGAGTTCTTTGCAGAGAGCGTAAATGCCCGTGATGGCGATACCAGTTTGCGCGATCACGCCGTATCGCAGCAGCAAGTAAGCCTGTTCCGGTGGCCAGTCGAACCAGCGATGGGTAATTCGCCACAGCAAATGGTTGTAGCCCAGAAACAACGCTCGCCCCAATCCGAGCACGGAGTACTTCCCTTCGACGATGGCACTGGTGTAATCGAATCCGTCCCAGTCAGAAATGAACCGGTCCTGGTACTTCCAGGCAAG
>JAEUQP010000370.1 GCA_016789645.1 Acidobacteriota bacterium
ACATCCGAGTTGATTCGGTCACGAATAAACCGCGCCGATGTCTGCGCGCGATCAAAAATCGAACTTGTCATTACACCTCTTTTCAAAAAAAGTTCAGAGTTCACGCTTCAGCGTGTGTGGCTTGCCGAAAACACGCTGAAGCGTGAACTCTGAACGCTACTCTTTCACATAAGCAACGCCCAATGCCTTCGGCGGATCGGCACGGCGAATCAACCCAGCCAGCACCACCATTGTCAGCACGTAAGGAATCATCAAAACAAACTGATTGGGAATGTTGACGTTGCCCTGCATGCGAATCGAAACCGCCTCGGCGAAGCCAAACAACAGGCAAGCCATCAAGGCTCCGACCGGATGCCATTTGCCAAAAATCAGCGCCGCCAGCGCAATGAAGCCACGTCCGGCGGTCATGTTGCGCGTGAATTGCGAGCTTTGGCCAATGGACAGATACGCTCCGCCAAGCGCCGCCAGTGCGCCGGAAATCAAAACTCCAGCCCAGCGCATCCGACGAACATTGACGCCCGCCGTGTCCGCCGCTTCGGGGTTTTCGCCCACGGCGCGCAATCGCAACCCAAATCGGGTTCGGTACAACACGTACACCGAAATTCCCACGACCAAAAACGCCAGATACACAATCGGCTTTTGATTGAACACCGAGGCCAGCATTGGCGATGAATCCGGATTGAAAATCATTACATCCGGCAAAACTTCATCTTTGCTCAATTGACGCGTTGCGCCGGTGGATTCAAACAATGCGCCGGACAGCAACGCCGGAACGCCCAGAAACAAAATGTTGATTGCTGTTCCGCTGACGACCTGATCGGCGCGGTAATTGATCGTCGCCACGGCGTGGAGAGCCGCCACCAGCAATCCTGCCGCCACCGCCGCCAGAACTCCGACAAACGAACTATGCGTAAACACGGTCACTGCCGCTGCCGTGAACGCTCCGGCCAGCATCATGCCTTCCAGAGCGATGTTGATGACGCCGCTGCGTTCGGAATACAGCCCGCCCAGCGCCGCCAGAATCAACGGCGTGGACAATCGAATCGTCGAAGCAATCAGCGTGTAGTTGATGATATTTCTGAGCATGCAGCGCCTCCAACCCAACCGCTATTTGATTTTCTTCCCTTCCAGCACTCGCCCGTCGCCAAAATGTGCAGCCAATCCCGTAACCGCACCCTGGCTGTCTTTCTTGAAAACGATTCTGATATTTTGCACTTGCGGAAAAAATTCAGTTTCTGATGAAGGAAGCAATTCATCTTTTCCGCCGCCCGGAGGCTGGAAGTAAAGTTTTCCGCCTTCGGTTGTCACGACAACTTTGCCGTTGACGTCATATTCGCCGACATACAACTGGAAGATTTCGGGATTCACCTTTGCCAACACGCGCTCTGCTGGTTTGAAATCCGGCCAACCGTATTCTCGGGCGATGCTGCGAAAGATTTCCGACGCCAGTTGTCCGCCCAGATCGCCGTTGGTCATCACCACGGCACCTTGTCCGGTTTCGCTATACGCAAACAAATTGCATTTGAAGCCTTCATTCGATCCGCCGTGGCTGAAGCTGGCTTTGTTTCCTTCGCCGCCGACGCCAATGCCCAAGCCATAATCACCCGATTGTTTCGCCAGCATCTGCACAGTCATCGCCTGGGACAAAACCTTGTTGGATTTTCCGGTTTTCGACTTTTGGATTTCGATGGCAAATTTCGCCAGATCGGTCGGCGTTGTCCACAATCCGGCGGCGGCCATTTCGGGATAAGTGTGAAATTTGCCTTTGACCAGTTCGCCATTCGAACGATGCCCCATCGCCGCTTTCGCAGTTTTGCCATTGGGCAATGGTTGTTCGTAAGTGCTGTTCTTCATCCCGATTTTTCCAAGCACCAATTCCTGCATCAACGCTGGGAATGACTTGCCGCTCATTTCGCTCATCAGCAGTTGCATCACCGTGATGCCACCGCCGGAATAGCGCCACAAACTGCCGGGTTTTACGTTCACACGAACAGCAGCGGAATTCGCGGGCTTCTGCCCATCCAGCACTTGCACGGTTGTCGGAACGTCTTCGCCAGCGGCATAGCCACGAAACCCATGAACCGTTAACCCGGCGCTATGACTGGCCAATCGGCGCAACGTGACTTTTTGCTCTTTGGTGAATTCGTTCTCCGGCACTTTCCATGATTTCAGCTTCGCGTTCACATCTTCGTCCAACGTGAACAACCCTTTTTCAACCAACGCCAGCATTCCCATCGCGGCAACCGGTTTGCTGATCGAAGCTGCTTGAAACATGGTTTCGGTCGTCACTGGCGTTGAACCGCCGACTTCCGTCACGCCGTACCCTTTTGCCCATTCGATTTTTCCATCGTTAATGACGGCAACGCTGACACCGGGGACTTGGTAATGCTTCATGCGGTCGGCAATCGTCATCACGGCTGTTTGATCTTTGATGACAATGGCGGGCAGCAATCCGCCTTCGACACGAGCGATACGCTCAGCCACTGAGGGCTTGCTCAGACTGGCGGCAAAAGATCGTAGTTGTTGTTGCGGCTGACTGGCCAAACAGCCAACTAACAACATCAAGCAAACCAACCAACGCACATATAGCTTTTTCATGTTGAGTTTCCTTTCTTGGCCGGATCAGGCTTTTGCGGCGGCAGGTTTTCGCAGAATCATTCGGCGGAACAGCCATTCCATTGCGACAAACAAGATAATGATGCCTTGGAGCACCTGCACCAGGTCTTTGGAAACCTTGTCGGTAAAAATGTCCACGAACAATCCGCCGCGGTTAAGCGCACCAAACAAGATCGCTGCCAGCACGACTCCAACTGGATGATTGCGTCCGAGCAACGCCACGGCGATTCCGGCAAATCCATAGCCCGGCGAAAAGTCGTGATAGTACCGATAGCGATAACCCAGCACTTCGCCTATGCCAACCATTCCCGCCAGCGCACCCGACAACGCCATCGCCAGAATGATCTGCCGCTGGACGCTAATGCCTCCGTATTCCGCCGCTGACGGATTCTGGCCAACCGCGCGAATTTCGTAGCCCCATTTGGTTTTCCACAAAAACACCCAGACCAGAAAGCACATCAGCAATGCCAGCAAAAATGCCACGTTGAGCGGAATGCGGTCGGGAAAATGAACGCCCAACGGAGCCAGCAAGGTCGAAAACCGTGCGATGTGAGCCTGTTCGGCAATCGGTTTGGTTTGCAT
>JAEUQP010000373.1 GCA_016789645.1 Acidobacteriota bacterium
GAATTGCAGAATGTGCGCCAGAAAATACCGCGCATAAGCCACATTGCCCGCGACGTGGTATTTGGCTCCGGCGTCGAAATCCGATTCGCTGCGCGCTTCGGGTGCGGAAACTCCTTGATATTTTTCGCGCAATTCCCACCAGGCTTTGTTGTAATCGGCGGCAGAAACTTCGCCGGAAAAAACTTTCCAGCGCCATTGATCCACCAGATAGCCAAACGGCAGGAACGCGACTTTGTCCAACGCCAGTCGCATCAACAATCCCAAGTCGGCTTTTTCGTCCGGCACACTGCTGATGAATCCCAATTGTTTCAGATATTCCGGCGTGACCGACAAAGCGATGGTGTCGCCGATGGCTTCGTGGAACCCGTCGTTGGCGCTGTTTTGGTACAGCGGAGATTGCGGCGCGTACGCCATTTGGTAATAGTTGTGGCCGAGTTCGTGGTGAATGGTCGTGAAATCTTCTTCGTTGATGTTGATGCACATTTTGATGCGCACGTCTTTCTGATTATCCAAATCCCAGGCGCTGGCGTGGCAAACCACGTCGCGGTCAGCGGGTTTGGTGAACAGCGAACGTTCCCAGAATGTCGCAGGCAACGACTCAAAGCCGAGCGAGGTGAAAAAGCCTTCGCCGTATTTGACCATCTGCCGGGCGTCGGTTTTGCGGCTTTGCAGAATTTTAGTCAGGTCAAAGCCAGGATCGCCTGTCGGCGGTTTGACCAGTTCGTAAATGTTGCCCCACTGCTGGCTCCACATATTGCCCAGCAAATGCGCGGGAATCGGCCCCGTCGCCGGAACCGCATCACCGTATTTTTGTCTGAGCTTCGCGCGCACATACGTGTGCAACGAATCGTAAAGCGGTTTGACCTGCAACCACAGCCGTTCCATTTCGGCGGCGAAGGCGTCCGGTTCCATGTCGTAATTCGACCGCCACATCGCGCCGTAATCCTTGAATCCCATTTCCTTCGAACCTTTGTTGACCAGTTCGACGAAGCGCGCGTAATCCTTGCGGTAACTGCGCGAGACTTGATGCCAGCCGAGCCAGGCTTTTTTCAATTCTTCGGGATTGCGGCTTGAAGCCAGAATCTTTTCCAGATCGCCCAGGCTCAGACATTTTCCTTTGTCACCTTCAGGACAGTATTTGCCTGCGCCATAAGCGCTTTCCATGGCGACCGAAATTTTGGTCAACTCTTCGCGCTCTTTCGGATCGCCGGGCGCGGGCAAAGCCAGCGCCAGTTTCAACAGCTTCAACTTGCGCGCTACATCCGGTGCAAGATTTTGTCCGTCGAATTGCCGCGCCTGTTCGGCCAGTTCCTTGATGGTTTTGATGGTTTCTACTTTGGCGGCGGCGGCCAGAGCTTCTGTGTCCTGCGTGATGAAATTGGACTGCACCCAACTTGCTTGGCCTTCTTTGATGACGACATCCGAGTAACGCTTTTCGGCTTCTTCGATAAATTTAGCGGCATCGGTAATAGTCGAAGTGGATTTCGTGCCAGCGCCCGAACAGGCCGCCAACAACGTCACCGCCAGCAACGCGGCAGTTCTGAGATTGAAAACGCTCATTATTTCCTCCTGATGGAAAAACTGGTTTTTGACCTGCCAGCCAACTCAGGTCAGAATACACCCAGCGATTTACCAATCGCCTCAGACAAAACAGCTTATGAATTCAAACAGTAAAAGAGAATTGCTTGCCGGGTTGCAGTATTTGCTGATCGGATTGATTGCCGAATGTTCGGTGATTCTGTGGTTCGGCGACCGCCCGCTTGCTCAACGTCTGGCCATCTGGACAGCCATTGCCGCCGCGCTTGGTGTTGTGCGGCTCATCATCCTGGCGTTTACCGACTGGACTCGGAAAAACGACTGGCAAAATGTGTCTCGACGAAACTGGTGATTGACCGTCAAACCATCAACTGTCCGCCGTTAATTTCGATCATCTCTCCGTGAATGTATGCCGCTGCATCCGAAGCCAGAAAGGCAATCACGCGTCCGCATTCTTCTGAAGTTCCGGTTCGTTTCATTGGAATCCCGCTGACAAACTGTTCGATCATTTGTGGCGTGGACATTCGTTCGTGGAACGGCGTGTCAATCACTCCGGGAGCGACGGCGTTGACGCGAATGCCGTGTGGAGCCAGTTCTTTGGCCAAAGCTTTGGTCAAACAATGCACGCCCGCTTTGGCTGTGGCGTACACGCCCGCGCCTGGACCTCCGCCGTTGTGTCCGGCGATGGAACCAACGTTGATGATGACGCCGCTGCCTCGCGCGATCATGTCCGGCATGACGGTTTGCGAACAGAGCAACACGCTTTTCAGGTTCAGATTCATCACCCGATCCCATAACTCTTCGCTGAATTCCTGCAATGAACAACGCTGCATCAAATCGCCCGCGTTGTTGACCAGAATATCAATCGCGCCAAGTTCAGCGCGCGCCGCTTCGGTCAAGGCGACGGCTCCGGCTTTGGTCGAAACGTCCGATTGAATGATGACAGCTCGACCGCCGACGGCTTCGATCATGCGTTGGGTTTCTTCGGCTGCAGCCAGATTTTTATTGTAATTGACCGCGACCGCCGCGCCGCATTCCGCCAATGCCACCGCCGCCCAACGTCCAATGCCTGTGCTGGCTCCTGTGACCAGAGCGACGCGTCCGGTCATGTTCTGTTTGTTCATTCAATGCTCCTTGCCTGTGGATGAGTGATAAACGATTTCCCCGTTGACGATGGTGGCGACGACGTTCAGTTTTGCCGCCGTTTCGTCCCAATCAAATAGAACCAGATCCGCGGCTGCACCCGGTTCGATTCGCCCGAACTTGTCAGTTGCGCCCAGCACATCCGCCGGATTGGCGGTTGCCATTTGCAGCGCTTCGTCCAGCGTGACGCCGGAATACCAAACGGCTTTGCCAATCGAATCGTGCATTTCCACCGCCGATCCGGCCAGATACGGCGTGCCCGGCAAACAGACGCGCCCGGTTTCCAGAACTTCCACTTCGACGTTGCCCAGTTTGTATCTGCCCGGCGGACAACCGGCGGCGGCAATGGCATCGGTGACCAGAATGCTGCGTTGGACTCCTTTGCTGCGCAAAAAACATTTGACCACCGAAGGCGGCAAATGATGCCCGTCCACGATGAAGCTCGCCCACAAATCGTCGTTGGCCAGTTGTTCCCAGATGTAGTTCACATGCCGATCAATTTTCGCGTGCGATCCATTGCCCAGATGCGTGGACATTTTGGCTCCTGCGGAAACAGCGTCGGCGATTTGTTGGGGAGTCGCCGCCGTGTGACCTATGGCAACAACGAGGCCTGCTTTGGCGGCGCGTTCGATGAATGCACAAGATTCCGGCCATTCGGGCGACAGCGTGAGAATGACGATTCGCCCGGTTGCCGCTTCCTGCCAACGCTGAAACTGTTCCCAATTCGGCGGGCAAGCGTGTTGGCGAGGATGCGCTCCACGCGGGCCGTCTTCAGTGGAAATGAACGGGCCTTCCAGATGAATTCCGGCAAACGCGCGTTGAAATTCCGGCGAGCTTTCCGCTGCACGAACCAGATTGGTCAAGCAGGCGGTGATGTGTTCTGCGGATTCGGTGATGATGGTCGGGCAAAATTTCGTGACGCCGGTTCGCCACAATCGCCGCGTGATTTCGGCAATTTGCTCCGTCGTCGTTGCCGGATCGTTGAAATCCAGGCCGCCGTAGCCATTGATCTGCAAATCTACAAAACCCGCGGACAGTCGCAAGCTGTCATTGCCAAGATCGCTTGGCAAAATCGCAGCAGGATCAATTTCGACAATCTGGCCACCTTCGATCAGCAAATCTACGGCTTGGTTTGTTGTGCCAATGCACCCTCTCAGCCTCATGCAAACGTTGGTTCTCTTTCTGGAAGTTTTGTGCTGGAAATAGCACGCAAACTTTAGCACACGCCCTTCGCGGCGAAGTAGCTGTTGGGAGTATAATCCGCCCGCCTTCTGAATTGCGCACTCCGTTCAAGCATTATGAAGAAAACCATGTTCAACAGATTTCTGGCCGCAGCAATGCTGGCGCTGGTTTGTGGATTCGTCCCGGCGTTAGCGCAGAAACCCGATCCGCAGCAGTTGGTCGAGCTTCGCCGATTGCGCGATGAATTGAAGGCAACGGATTCGCTTCGCACTGCCGACGCGGTGGTGGTCATCAACGAACGCGCCATCGCCGAAGCCGCGCAGCAATTCCTCGGCCTGGAAATCAAATTGTCCAACGGCAATCTGGTCAAATTGACTTCGATTGACAGCCGTTTGATGACCGGTGCGGCCATCATCAAGCTGGGGCTTCAGTACAAATCGGTCAATCTGCAATTGACGGGAAGAATTGCCAGCGGGCAAATCAGCGACGGCCAGATGCGCATGCCGATTCGTGTGACCGAAGTGAAGTTGCTGAACGGCGGCGTGTCGGGCTTGCTGGTCAAAACCATGTTTGGCGAATGGCTCAAACCTGACAAATGGAACGAAGAATTGCCTTCGCTGGATTTGCCGCTGGAACTGACGGAAGAGATGGAAATTCCGGCTACGCAGTTTGCGACAGGAAATTCCGGCAACAACGCGAATGGCAACGAAGCTCAATCCTTGCCGGTGGAAATTTCGACGCCCGCGTATCGCGTGCCGTTGAAACTGCTGCTGACTTCGCTGGTGGTCTTGGACAAGCGAGTCGTGCTGGCCTTGCAAATCAACTCGGCGACTCCCATAACCATTCCAGTCGTCGAACCGGTTGCCAATTCAGTTGATGTGCTGGCGCTGGAAAACGAAATCTTCCAGCTCGGAGCCTGGCTGACCACAGACAACGACGTTCGGTTGCGGTTGGGGCGCAATGTGCTGGGATCGTTGTTGGCAAACATCGCCGGGCAACAAAATCCCGACATGAATTTCAAACTGAAGCAGGGAAGAATTCGCACCAACGAAATCAGTGCGGGCATTTCGATCACCAATTACACCGATGTCGAAAGCGGCGAAGGGCAGGCGGACATCAGCGAACTGAAGGTTGAAACCATCGCCGACAACAGGATCAACGTTCGTATGAGCGGGCAAGGCATTGTGGATGCGCGCGTCAAAGGTAAGGAATTCGGCGTGCCTTACGGGTTGTCGCCGCGCACGAATTTCAACGTCAAAGACCAGCTTGTGCCGCTGGAATTTCTGAGCGATAACGGCAAGGCTATTTTTCGCGCCGTTCCCGGTTCGGTGTTGCCGGTCAATTTGCGATTCACACTGAACGTGGCCGGGAAAGAGATTGGCGTCAATCGTTCGGAAGCTGTGCAAATTGACCGCTGGCTGAATCGAGTTGAATTGCCCGCCTTGCTCAATCGAGAAATCATGCTGCCGCGCAAAATGGAAGTGGACGAAGGCAGCAACATTCACACAACGGAACGAAAGAAACTCAATTACATTCTGTCGAATCTGCGTGTGGCGACCGGCAATGATGCAATCGAAGTCTTTGCCGACGTGAAATTGTCGCCGCCATAAGAATTTGTATCCTCTGATTGAAGTTCACCGTCTGGAAAGCCAACTATGGAATTCAAAGAAACACTCAAACTGGCATTTGATGCCATCTGGTCACATAAACTGCGTTCCGCGCTGACACTGCTGGGAATGATTATTGGTGTCACGGCGGTGGTGGTGGTCGTGTCCCTGATTCAAGGCTTTAATCGGTATGTGGACGAAAAGATCGCGGGCGTCGGGTCGAAATCGTTCAGCGTTCGCCGGTTCAGTTTTGAAGATTGGAAAAACACCGATTCCATCGCTCAGGCGCAACGCCGAAACAAAGATTTGACCTTTGATGAATTTGATTATTTGCGCGAACGCGCCGTGCAGGTTGGCCAACTCGGAGCCAAGGCAATGGGCAATCCCGCTACCATCAAATTCGGCAACGAAAGCGCTGAAAATGTTTCGGTGGATGGTGCGACGGCCAATTGCGCGGAAATTGACAACCTGGACATTGGCGAAGGGCGATACTTCACGCAAACGGAAGACACCGCCACGCAAAATGTGATTTTGCTCGGCTTCGATGTGGCCGCCAAATTGTTTCCCAACAGTTCGGCTGTCGGTCAGGAAGTTTCCGTGCGCGGATTGCCGTTTCGCGTGATCGGAGTTGCTGCCGCCAAAGGCACTGTATTTGGCATGCCACAGGACGTGTTTGCGACCGTTCCGCTGCGAACCTACATCAAAACCTTTGGCCCAGCCGTTCGCCAACGCAGCATGTATTTTGTCGGCACGGCCAAAGACGACAACCGATACCAGGAAACGGTCGAAGAAGTGCGCGCCTTGATGCGCGGTCGCCGGCAGTTGAAATACAACGAAAAAGACAATTTCGGCATTGGGACTCCCGACGCGATCATGGGCATGCGCGACCGCATTCTGGGGCCGATCTTCATTGCCGCCGTCGCCGTTCC
>JAEUQP010000386.1 GCA_016789645.1 Acidobacteriota bacterium
GGTGCTTTTCAAACATAACTTGTCTCCATTCGCTAAATGATGAGGGGGTTATTTCTTTTTCCAGGCCTGCTCGATCACAGGCTTGATGATTTTCGTAAATTCGTCGTAGGCCGGTTCTAAAAAGTGCAGCTTGTCCGGCAGATACAGTTCCAAACGCGGTTTGCCTTTGCGGTCGAACAGCGCCGGATTCACATCAATGAAGCCAAGCTTTTTGTCTTTTTCGCAAAACTCTTTGATTTGCCGGTTCGCGTCGTCCACCCAATCCAGCGATCCATTTTTTGCGGAGCGCGGTTGATCGAAACATAAAAGATTTTGGTCTGCGGCAATCGGGCGTGAACGCGTTGGGTGAATTCCCGGAAATTGGCGGCGATCTTGTCCGGCGTAATGTCTGCGTTGATGTCGTTGCTGCCGCAGTAATAGACGATAATCTTCGGTTCGTAAGGCAGCACGACTTTGTCCCTGTAATAGAGAATGTCCGCCGTGCGCGAACCGCCAAAGGCTCGATTGAATACCGGCAACGGAGCCATTTGCTCTTTCAAGTTTTTCCACAACCGGAAAATGCTGCTGCCGATGAACAGGATTTGCCCTTTTTGCGGAGGAGCTTGTTTGTCTGCGACGAGAAAGGCTTCAATGTCTTTTTCGAAGCGGCGCGGATCGCCTTTGGGCAAAGCAGGCGCAGATGGCTGAGCGAACGCTGTCGCGCCGATCACCAAACTGAAAAATACCATTGCCGCAGCGGCCAATTGCCGTGACGCAATTCTCTTCACTTGATCTCCTTGTGGCGAAAAATAAAGGCGAGCGGCGCGGAATATCCCACATCCCCTGCGAAGTCGCAATGCAAGTTGGTCACGCCAACTTAGAATCCAATCTTGCCACCTTGAAAACTTGGCCGAAGACGAATACCGTCCGCGCCAATCACAAGACACTAAGGAAGACCGAATGAATTTACCTTTGCTTTCGTTGGCAGCGTTGTTGATTGCCATTTTGATTAGCTGTTTTACGCGATTGAACGCCGGGCTGTTGGCCATTGCGTTCGCATTTATTCTGGGTGTGCTGCTAAAGAGCATGACGCTTTCGGAAGTCGTCGGCGGATTTCCTTCCGGCCTGTTTTTGACTCTGGTGGGCGTGACGTTGTTGTTCGCCCAGGCGCAAACCAATGGCACGCTGGACAAAGTGGCGCAGCGGGCGATCAAACTGGCGCGCGGCAATCGCGGATTGATCCCGATCATCTTTTTCGTGCTGGCGCTGGTGGTTTCCGGTGTCGGGCCGGGCAACATTGCCGCCACGGCGTTGCTGGCTCCGGTGGCAATGGCCGTTGCCGGACGCGCGCACATTTCGGCGTTTTTGATGGCGATCATGATTTGCAACGGCGCGGGCGCGGGTTCGCTGTCGCCGTTTGCCACCGGCGGCATTATCGCCAACGGATTGATGGCCAAAGCCGGCATGCCCGACGCTGCGTGGCCGAATTTTTACAACACATTGCTGGCGCAATCCGTCGTCGCGTTTGCCGGATATTTCGCCCTGGGCGGATGGAAGCTGTTCCGAAAGTACAGCGCCGAT
>JAEUQP010000400.1 GCA_016789645.1 Acidobacteriota bacterium
CATTCCGTGAACCGTCAGGATGTAAATCGGATGGCGAGGATTTGGCTCCAATTTCTGACGCAGCCAGGCGACGTGAACGTCCACCGTTCGCGTCGTCGGCATTGCGTCATAGCCCCACACTTCGTTCAGCAACTCGTCGCGAGACAATGTAGCTTCGCGGTGTTCGATGAAATATCGCAACAGTTGAAATTCTTTGGCTGAAAGTTCGATCTTCTGGCCATCGCGCTCAACTTCGGCGCGACGAAAATCAATCTTGATCGAATCGAATTGGTAAGTTTCGGCAGAAGAAATTGCAGGACTCGTTACTGGCGTAGCCGCCCGGCGTAACAATGCTTCGACGCGGGCCAGCAGTTCCATCATCTCGAAAGGTTTGGTCAGGTAATCATCCGCGCCCAGCTTCAAGCCAACAACTTTATCCACAATCTGCCCACGAGCCGTCAGCATCAAAATCGGCGTCGTCACATTCCGCTGCCGCAAATCTCGACAGACATCAAAGCCATTCTTTCGCGGCAACATCACATCCAGAATAATCGCATCAAAGGCTTCATTCCCAGTGGCTGCTGAAGCACGCTCCAAACCTTTCTCGCCATCGCGGGCGGATTCCACTTGATAGCCTTCGCTGGTCAGCCGGTCAGTCAGCGTCAACACCAAGCCGGGTTCGTCTTCAACCAACAGGATGCGTTTGCTCATAAGCTTCTCTTGGCATTTCTGAAATTGGCTGGTCCGTCGGAACGACTGGCAGGCTCAACGTAAAATTACTTCCGCGTTTTGGATTGCTTTCAACTTTTACTTCGCCGCCGTGTTCATCAACGATGTGTTTAACAAGGCTCAGCCCCAAACCATTGCCGTGAATCTGGCTGGCGACAACTTCTTTGCCGCGATAGAACGGTTCAAAGATATGCGACAGTTCGGATGCCGCAATGCCCAGCCCTTGATCAGAAACTTTGATCTGCACTTCTTCGCCGTTGTCGGTTTTGACGGATTCGGCGCTCAAGCCAATCCAGCGACTGTCGCCGCTGTATTTCATGGCGTTGTTCAGCAGGTTTTGAATCGCGCGACTCAAGGCCGCGGCGTCGGCGTTGACCATTGGCAAATCAGCGGGAACGTTTTTCTCAAGCTCGAAACCGCCTTCAACCAGTTGGAGGTGACAAGCGGCCACAGCGTCTTCAATCACATAGTTCAAATCCGTCGGGCGCAGTTCATACGTCTTGCGACCGGATTGCGCTCCGGCAAATTCCAACACCTGTTCGACCATTCCCGTCAAACGGCGACCTTCGTCGCGGATCAATCCGCCGTAGCGTTTGATCTGGTCGCTGTTGTCAATTACTCCATCCGCCAGATTTTCTGCCGCAGAGCAAATCACCGCCAACGGCGTGCGAAGCTCGTGCGAAACTCCGGCGACAAACTCCATTTGTTGCGCAGCCAATCGTTCGGCGCGACGGCTGGAAATCACGATGAAGCCGACGCTCGCACCCAACAACAACAAAATGCCAAAGCTGATAACCAGATTACGACGGCGAACATTACCCACCGCCGCTTCCAACGAACCAGCGCGATGTTTAACCAGCAATCGCCAACCGCCATCTTCAGACATCAATCCGGGCAAATGCTTCGGTAAGCTAATTGCCTGTTCGACGCTTTCTACTTTCTGAATCTGTTTGGTTTGACCGACAACATCGGCTCGTGTGACGCGCACGGCATACCCTGTCGAACTTTGGGTGATGCCCGGCGCAGGTGTTGCAGCAGATTCCATTTGCAGAGGCGAAGTCCCCACACTGCGAATCAAAATGCGATCAGCATCATCCAACCGAATCTTGAAAAAACTCGTTTGCGCGTCACTTTTCTCGAAGTCGTTCAATGTCGGCGAAGCGCCGGTTCGATAAATCAGGTTCGCCGGATCATTGCGGCGAATCACTGCCAGATTGAATTCGCTATCGCCATCCGCCGAAAAGTATCGTTTGGCCAACGAAGGCAACAGCTCGGTTTTGATGAATTCTTCGTTCAACACCACCACAGTACTGGCGGATTTCCGTTCCAGAACGGGAGGCAGATTGGGCAGATGCGCATCGGGAATTACCAGCGCAGGGATATCGTCGGCTGTCACCCCGTTTTGAATCTTCAGGAAAAACCCTTGTCCCTTGCCGAGCGTTTTCAAATTCTCTTTGCCGTTGAAGATGCTGCGAATGGTAGCCTGCGCGGCTTCGTTAGATTGGCGTTGGGCTTCGAACCGCTGGCGCAATGGCAGCAGCTTGTCCGGCCAATCGCTCAATTGAAAAATTCCCGAATCGGAATTGAATACTGCCAATGCCAATTTCCCGCTGGCATCATCTCCGATTCGATACACGCCGCTGATGAGTTTGGTTTTCGGATTCCCTGCTGCCCATTGACTGTATCGAGCGGCAAAGCCTGGCGACAACAAATTGGCCTCCGCTTGATTCGGCTGCAGCAAATTGGGTTCGGTCAGGTTTTGAATCTGCGTGTAGATGACTGTCAGTTCGCGGTCGAAATCCGAGCAGAAGCGTTCGGCGCTGGTTTTCAAATTCGCCTGCATCCGCTCGCGTTCAGCGGCACTGACTTCGCCCAGCCAGCGGTATTGCAACACCGCCAGCAATGGCAACAGGACCAACATGGCTGCCACCAGCAACCACATCATCCAAGGTTTTTGCTTCCAAGACTTCATTGTGTTCCCCTCGACGCGCGGCATCTTAGCACAGCAAAACCGGCCTGAAATCGCTGCACTTGCAGATTTAACATCCTTTACAAACTCTTTGCCGCAGCTTAACCAACTTTACCCGGCTGTCGGCGAATATGATTATGCGATGACACGCTGTTGAGCAGGTCTTCAAACCTGCTCCTGTCTTCGCAAATGGACTGTAGCTGATTACGAAATTTAGACCGGGCAGAAAACTCTGCTCAAAATCCCTGGAGGAAATTTTTCATGCGAGAAAAAGTTTTGATCGCACTGTTGTTTGTGGCGGTTGCTATGTCGGAACTGTTTCCCAATGCCAGCGCTCAGGAAGCCGCCGACAAAGCTCAACAAATTCTGGCGGCAGCACGTGCAGCCATCGGCGGTGAAAAGCTGAAATCACTGCAAGCCCTGAGCATTGAAGGCGAGTTCCGCCGCACGATGGGGCCAATGGAAACTTCTGGCAGCTTCAGCGTGGACATGATGACGCCGGATAAAGTGCTGCGTGTGGAAACCATGAACATGATGGGCAACATGGAAATCACGCGGCTCGAATGCCTGAATGGCGAGAAGGTGTGGGAAGATCAGCAGCAAAGCGGTACAGGCATGGTGATGATCCGTCGCGGAGGTCGCGCCAATGATCCCAAAGCGGCAGAAGATATGATTCGTGGCGAAGCGTTGAAAACCAGTTTGGGCTTTTTGCTGAGCTCCCCTTCCACGCTTCAAACTACGTTTTCCTATGCAGGCGAAGCGGAGTCCCCGGACGGCAAAGCGGATGTGCTGGATGCCAAAGCTCCCGTTGGCCCGCCGCTGCGGCTCTATTTCGACCAAAAATCCCATCGGTTGCTGATGCTGACGTACAAAGGCAAACGCCCGCGTATGATCACGCAAACTCGCATGGAAGGCCCGCCCAGCGAAGAAGAATTACAAAAACGCATCAAGGAAGCAGAAGCCGAAGCGGCCAAACAACCCGATGTCGAATACCAAACCCGATTTTCCAACTACAAAGAAGTGAATGGAATCTGGTTGCCGCACACCATTTCCAAAGGCATCGAAAGTGAAACCAACGAAGAAATGACCGTCACCAAAGTGAAGATCAACCCTTCACTCAAGCCTGAGAAGTTCGTGAAGAAATAATTCCTCTTGGATGATTTGGCTGCCGTCACAGGGGCGGCAGCCCTTTTTTCAACCTGTGAATTCGTCTGTCACTAACTGCTTTTTCGCTGCTCAATCCAATAATTGACGCAACCCGGAGGGAGAAGAACGATGAAAAAACGCGACTCATTTTTGCTCAAGCGACTGGCAACTTTTCTGCTGGTCATTGGTCTGGCGTTACCGGCCACGGCGCAAACGCCTGCCCAACCCGTTTCAACGATTGACGCAGCCGTTCGCACCGAAGTTGTCGAAGGCGCAATCAAAGCGCTGAACGATGCGTATGTGTTTCCCGAAGTCGCACAGAAGATGGAAGCTGTGATCCGGGAACGAATGCAACGCAAGGAATACGATTCCATCACTGACGCGATGCAATTTGCCGCCAAACTGACCAATGACCTGCAAGCCGTCAGCAAGGATAAACATCTGCGCGTCGTGCTCAGCCAAGCTTCGCGCTTTGGCATGAACCAACAGCAGCAACGCGAAGCTGCCATCAAACGGAATTTTGGCTTTGAAAAAGCCGAACGACTGAACGGCAACATCGGCTATCTGGATTTGCGCGGTTTTGAACCGGCGACGCTGGCATCGGACACGGCGACAGCAGCCATGAACTTTCTGGCCAACGCAGATGCTCTGATTTTTGATCTGCGGCAGAACGGTGGAGGCGATCCGGCAATGGTGGCATTTTTGACCAGCTATTTGTTCGACAAGCGCACGCATTTGAATTCCATCTATTCGCGTCCAGCAAATCGAACCGAAGACTTTTGGACGCGCGAAGATGTGCCCGGCAAAAAGTTCGGCAACAAACCTGTGTTTGTCTTGACCAGCAATCGCACGTTTTCAGCCGCTGAAGAATTCAGCTACAACCTGCAAAGCCTGAAACGCGCCACGATCATCGGCGAAACCACAGGCGGCGGTGCGCATCCTGTTCAAGCGCGTCCGCTGGGCAACTCGTTTACCATCACGGTTCCGTTTGCGCGTTCGATCAATCCGATCACCAAAACCAACTGGGAAGGCACTGGCGTCAAACCTGACGTTGCGGTTTCGTCAGACAAGGCGCTGAAAGTCGCTCATCTTGCGGCGCTCAAAGCAGTGGAACCAACCATCACCGATACCCGGTTGCAGGAACAACTGAAAGGTTTAATGGCCAGCCTGCAAACAGAAATTGGCGATGTCGCGTTACCTGCAATCCAAACAACTCAACAAGCAAAATCTCCAACGGCATCCGGTGCCTCGCCTTCTCAGGACGTAAAGCTGCCGGAGACCGCCGCCGGAAAAACCTTTGCCGAGTTTTTGAAAGCCTTCAACACGGGCGATTTAGAAACGATGAAACGGTTTCATCGCGCGCATGGCAATCCTGAAGACAACGCCGAACAGGATGTCGGCGCGTTCAATCAAACAGGCGCACTAACGTTGCACAGCGTCGCAAATTCCACCAACACGGAAATTTCCGTCATCGTCAAAGGCAGCAAATCCGACCGATGGTTGAAATTCACATTTGCCGTGGATGCCAATCCGCCGCATCCGGTCACGGACATTCGCGTGCAACCGACCGAAGCCCCTCGCAGCGAAGGTTCGCAAACGGCATCGGCGCGCAAAAGCGAATCGGAATTCCTGCAGGAACTTCCCCGCTGGCTGGATCAACAAGCCGCAGAGGACAAATTTTCCGGCGTGGTCTTGATCGCCAAACACGGCAAACCAATTTTTCAAAAAGCCGTTGGTCTGGCGAACAAGGAAACCAAAGAACCGAATCGGCTGGACACCAAATTCAATCTGGGTTCGATCAATAAAACCTTCACGCAAATCGCCATCAACCAGTTGATCGAACAAGGCAAACTGGCCTGGGAAGACAAACTCGGCAAATTCTTGCCGGATTACCCGAACAACGAGGCCAAAGAAAAAGTCACGATCAAACATCTGGTGAATATGCAATCGGGCATCGGCGATTTTTTCGGCGCGAAATACCAGGCAATGCCGAAATCCAAAATCCGCACGATCAACGATTACCTGCCGTTGTTTGCCAGCGACAAGCTTGCGTTTGAACCGGGAACCAAACGCGCTTATTCCAACGGCGGCTACGTTGTGCTGGGCGCGATCATCGAAAAGGTGACAGGACAAAGCTATTACGATTATGTCCGTGAACACATTTTCAAACCTGCCGGGATGGCGAACACCGACAGCTTTTTCAGCGACGCGAAAACTCCGAATCTGGCCGAAGGCTACCGCCGCAACGAACAAGGCGAACGCGTGAACAACGTAGACACTCGCCCGGCGCGTGGCAGTTCTGCCGGCGGCGGATATTCCACGGTTGAAGACCTGCTGAAATTTTCAACGGCATTGCTGGGTAACAAATTGCTCAGCGCCGAAACGACTCGACGAATTGTCGGCGGCGGATTGGGCGTTGCGGGCGGCGCGCCCGGCATCAATTCGGAACTCGAAATCGATCCGGCCAGCGGATACACGATTGTGGTCATGGGAAATTACGATCCACCGAATGCCGCTGATGTCAGCCGTCACATTCGCAGCCAGTTGTTGAGTGAAAATTAGTAGAGAGCCAAGCATTCTCACCTGCATTTACAAACAATGGAGAAGGACATGAAGCGCTGTGTTCGATTGGTCAATTTGCTGTTAGTGATTTTGCTGGGGATGCAACCTGCTTTCGCGCAAACCCAGAAAACGACTGAAGCCAGTTTGCGCGTGACGGTGGTGGATCCGAACGGCGAGGCGGTTCCCAATGCGCGTGTCGTCGTCGGCAAACAAGGCAAGGAAGCCTTCACCAGCACTCGCGGTGAAGCCGGGTTTTCGCAGCTCGCCGTGGGCAAGGTACAGATTGTTGTGAAGGCCGAAGGTTTCGCGCCGCTGACGATCAAGGATTTCAACCTGAAGCCTGGTGCGAATCAGATTGAAGTCAGGTTGCAAATCGCCGCTGTCGAAGAATCGGTTGTCGTTGAACAGGACAAACGCGAAGCCAAAACCGATCCGCGCGGCGATGCGTTCACAACGGTACTGACTGCCGAACAAATTGCTGCGCTGCCGGACGATCCCGAAGAATTTGAACAGGCGATCCGCAATATGGCCGGGCCGGGTGCGACGTTTCGCGTCAATGGATTTCGCGGTGGCAAGCTGCCACCGAAAAATCAAATTCGGGAAATTCGATTCCGTACAAACGCTTACGCCGCCGAAAGCCACGAATCGTCGTTCATGAGCGTGGACATTTTGACCAAACCCGGCATCGATAGCTGGCACGGCAGTTTCAATTTCGGATTTCGTGACGA
>JAEUQP010000407.1 GCA_016789645.1 Acidobacteriota bacterium
GATTACGCCATTTCGCCGCGATGAATCCATTGACGAAGCCGCGTTTCGCCGGTTCGTCGAATTTCAAATTACCGGCGGCGTGGATTTTCTGGTTGCCTGCGGCACGACGGGTGAAAGTGTGACGATGAGCGATGACGAACAAGCGCGCGTCGTTGAACTGACGATTGAATTTGCCGATGGACGGGTTCCCGTGGTTGCGGGCGCAGGCGGATACAACACACGCGAAGTGATAGAGAAAATCCACCGGTATGAACAACTCGGCGTGGATGCGATTTTGTCGGTGACGCCGTATTACAACAAACCGATGCAGGAAGGGTTGTTCCAGCATTACCACGCGATTGCCGAAGCCACTTCATTGCCGATCATTTTGTACAGCGTGCAGGGACGCACAGGCGTCAACCTGGAACCGGCGACCGTTGCGCGGTTGGCCGAGATCAACAACATCGTGGCGATCAAGGAAGCTTCCGGCAACATTTCACAGATTGCCGAAATCGCTTCACTGGTCGGCGATGAGTTCAAAATTTTCGCAGGCGATGACAGCGTGGTGTTGCCGGTGGCGGCGCTCGGCGGCGTGGGCGTGATTTCGGTTGCGTCGAATCTGTTGCCGCGATTGGTCAGCGATTTATGCCACGCCAGCACGGAAGGTCGTTTGGCCGAAGCCCGGCGGTTGAATCGTCAACTGACGCCGATCTTCAAGGCGATGTTCATTGAAAGCAATCCGATTCCGGTGAAGGCTGCGCTGGCAATGACCGGCATGATCGAAGAAGTGTATCGGTTGCCGCTGACGCCCATCAGTCAGGCTAATCGCGCCAAGCTGGAGCAGGTTTTGAACGAAGCAGGCGTGCTGGCCAAAGCAGCCAAAGCCTGAGGAACGTTAGACGCTGCTTCAAACGCCAAACGTATCCATCATCAAATAAGGATCGCTCATCGGGTAGAGAACCGGACAGGTGCAACCGCGCCGCCGGTATTCATCCACCTTGGCGCGCACTTCGTCGGGCGTGCCGGTGGCCGAAATCTTCAACACGAATTCATCCGGCACATATTGCATCGCTTGATGAATCTGTTCTTTGGTTGCGGGCCAGGTCAGAATGGATTGCACCTGTTTGACGATGTCTTCGCTGACGCCGGAGGCTTTGGCGATGTGCGGTTGTTGCGCCAGATATTGCGTCAACAACACCTTTGCCGCTTCGATGGCTTTCTTGCGGTCGTGATCCACCGAACAAACGACCAGTTGCGGGCGGTCAATTTCGTCGAGCGAGCGTCCGGCTTTTTTCGCGCCCGCTTCCAGCAATTCCATCGCGCGGTCGTTGTATTCCGGCGGCACGCAATAATTCAGCAACACGCCGTCGGCGATTTCGCCGGTCAACTCCATCATCTTGTCACCGGTCGCGCCGATGTAAATCGGCACATTGCGCGGTTCGCGGCGACCATGCACTACGTCGAGTTCGATGCCCGTGACGTGGTGAAATTCGCCGTGAAAGGTGACGTTTTCCATTCGCAGCAAACGGCGCAAGACTTCGACCGTTTCGCGCATTGCCAGTAGCGGTTTGCGCCGTTCGATGCCGACGTTTGCCGCCAGCGGATCCCACCACGCGCCGATGCCGCAAATCATGCGATCGGGCGCAAGGTCATCCAGTGTCAACCAGGTCGCGGCCAGCAAACCGATGTTGCGCGTCCAGTTATTGATGACGCCCGCGCCGATCTTGATGCGCTCAGTCGTCGCGGCAAACGCCGCCATTGGCACAATCGCATCGCGCACCAAGCGGCTTTCCGCTTGCCAGACGGCTTCAAATCCTTTGCTTTCGGCGTACTGCGCGTATTTGATTCCGTCTTGCAGAGAATGCGCGTCTTGTAGATAGAGGGCGACTCGTTCAGTTGGCATAACTCTTCTCCCTTTAGCCAGCGTCCTGCAGAATGTCCCGAATCTCTGCCGCAACCGCAGGAAGCCGATTCTTTACCGTTTGCCAGACCAGCGGGTAATCCACGCCAAAATACGAGTGGATCAGTTTGTCGCGCATCCCGGCCATTTCCTTCCACGGGATGACCGGATGCTTTTGGCGGATTTCGTCTGGGATTTGTTTCGCAGCTTCGCCGATGATTTCAAACTTACGCAATACAGCGCTGCTGGTTTTGTCGTCGGCTTGAAAGGCTTCCAAATCCATTCCGGCGACAAACTCTTCGATTTTGTCTATCGCTGCCAGAATGTCTTTCAAGTAGATCGTGTGATCTCTCATACCGTGACGACCTCGCGTAAAATAGCTTCCCTCAATTCTTCTCGCAGCGCACGCTTCGGAACAACATCCACTTTTTGCTTCAATGCTTCTTCCAGATAATCGGAAAGGCCAACCATATCGAATAGGTCTGCGCTGTCTTCAAAATCCACCAGCAAGTCAATGTCGCTGCCCTCGTGTTGTTCTCCACGCGCGAATGAGCCGAATAGGCCAATTTCTCTCGCCTTGTACCGGGCGGCGATGAGAGGCTTAAGCTCATTCAATTTGGCCAGAATGGTTTCTGTCTTGATCATTCAAGTAGCCTTTCGTTCAATGAGAGCAACTAAAATCTGCTCCAGGTTTTCGTCGCCAATTCGCGGCTTCTGGCGGTGATTTCCGCTTCATCTAGAAACAGCAATTGCCGATCTTTCATCAGCACTTTACCTGCACAAATGGTCGTCGTCACCATCGAATTTTCAAAGCCGAACAAAAT
>JAEUQP010000423.1 GCA_016789645.1 Acidobacteriota bacterium
ATGTTTTGGCGCGTTCGTTCAGTTCGCGCGAATTGATAAATCCGAGCGGCGCAACTTTCAGCGGTTCGCGTCCGAGAAAGATGTTTTCGGCCACGGTCAAATGCGGCGCCAGCGAAAGTTCCTGGTAAATCATGGCGATGCACGCCGCCAACGCATCTGCCGGACGCGCAAATTTCACCGGCTGGCCTTCAATCAAAATTTCGCCGCTTTCCGGCTGATGAACTCCGGCGAGGATTTTCATCAGCGTGGATTTGCCCGCACCGTTTTCGCCAAGCAAGGCCAGCACTTCACCGGATTTGGCCGCGATATTCACGCCAGACAACACCGTGTTGCCGGAAAACGATTTCGAGATGTCGCGCATTTCCAGCGCAAGAGAATTGGTAGGCATGGAGTAGAGAAAAGTAACGCCACGGATCTTCGCAGGTTCACGCTGATCTGCGAAAATCCGCAGTGAGAATGATGGGCGATTACTTGATCAAACGCTGCATTTCCGGCGTTTCCAGATTGTCTTTGGTCAGCAGCTTGACGCCTGTGTCAATGCGGCGTTCGGGAGTTTTGCCCGCCAACTTGTCCATGATGGTTTTGACGCCTTCGTAACCCATCTTGAACGGGTCTTGCAACACCAGCGAATCAATGCCGCCTTCCTGAATGCTGCGAACCAGGTCGGGGCTGGCGTCAAAGCCAACCAGCGTGACTTTGCCCACCAGATTGCGTTGGCGAATGGCATTGACCGCGCCAACCGTCGAAGTTTCATTCGACGCAAACAATCCTGCCAGATCGGGATTGGCGGTCAGAATGTCTTCGGCAACCGACAGCGATTTGGTGGCGACGGATTCACCGTAAAAAATGATCGGAATCAGATTGATGCCAGGGAATTCCTTGAGAATCGTTTCGCGGAATCCGTCTTCGCGTTCGTCGGTGGAAACCGATCCTTTCTTGACGCCGAGGATCGCGACTTTGCCTTTGCCGCCAAGTTTTTCACCCATGCGTCGAGCAGCTACCACGCCGCCTTGCCGATTGTCCGTGGCAACATACGAAACATACTGTTCCGTCGAAATGCCGGAGTCGAAGATCGTCACGGGAATGTTTTCGCGTTGCGCACGTTCAGTGATCGGAACCAGCGAATCGCCGTGCGATGGCGCAAGCACGATGCCATCCACGCGGCGGTTGATCATGTCTTCGACGATGTTGATCTGGCCGGAAATGTCCGTTTCCATCGCCGGGCCTTTCCAGACGATTTCCACATTCAGGTCTTTGCCAGCGGCATCTGCGCCAGCTTTGACGCTCTGCCAGAAAAAGTGCGACACGCCTTTGGGAATGACAGCGATTTTCTTCTGGCCGGACGACTTGTTTTCCGCGCCTTTGTTACAGGCTGTAACAGAAACGGCAATCAGCAGAAACAGGACAACGATGATGGACAGTTTTGTTTTACTCATAAGGTGGTAGGTTGTGGGTGACAGGTGGCAAGTGACGGGTGTGGGGAAAAGCTAACACCTGCAACCTGCCACCAATCACCTACGAAAAGACCGCGACTCCTTTGATGTAATCAGCTCCGAAATGATCCTGCGCGAAACCGGCAGGCACATCCGCCAGCGATTGATAATGGTGCGTAATGATTTTCGAGACGTTGATTTTGCCAGACGCGATCAATCCGAGTGACTGGCGATAGATGCTGGGTCTGCCGTCGGAATCGAATCCTCCCGAAGCTCCGGTCGGAGCGATCAAGGTTGGTTCGATGAACTGGATGTTGTTCATCACGCCGAGATCAACTCCGTGATGGCCGTGGCCATACAGCACAACGGTCGCTTGTTTCCGAATCAGGTTGGGAATCTGTTTGAATAAAGGCCCAACGCCTGCCGATTCGATCAGCAACTGAATGCGTTCACCCTTGGTCAGGTCGTTGACCGCTTCCACCAGATCGGCCTGGGTTGGGTCAATGCCGGTTGCGCCAAACTCTTCGGCGAGCTTTCTGCGTTTTTCGCTTGGTTCCGTGACAATCACCAATCCGTCAAATCCCAGCACGTTGCGAATGTATTGCGTGAAAAGCAGCCCGGCTGGCCCGGCTCCGCAGATCAAAACGTGTTTGATCGGACGTTCAGCGGCAGTTTCGCCATTGAATTGATACCGCGTCGGAGTTTTCTGCACGACACTCATCGAATGGGCAATGCAGCCGAGCGGTTCGGTCAACGCTGCCTGTTGCAGGGGCAATTCGCTTTCGATGCGAACGGTATTGATGGCCGGAACGGCGACGAATTCGGCCAACGCGCCTTGCGGGCCAGTGATGCCATGTTCGGCGTAATTCGCGCATTGATGCGAATCGCCCGTCGCGCAGTATTCGCATAAGTCAGGTTTTTGATGACTCAGACAGTTCCAACCTTGATCCACCACCACCCAATCGCCAGCGGTTACATCTTTAACGGCGCTGCCGACCTCTTCGACGATGCCGCAAAATTCGTGTCCCAGAACCAGCGGTTCGTCTTCCAGTGGAATCAACCGACCAGCGGCGTCACGGCGATAATTGGCGTGGCCTTCATAAATGTGAAAGTCCGTTCCGCACAATCCGACCGCGCCGACTCGCAAGAGCACCTGATTCGGCAACGGAGCAGGTGTGGCGATTTCGCGGATTTCCATTTGGTGCGGAGCGATCAGAGCAAGAGCATTCATGTTCGTATTGCGTATGAGTTATTGATCCAGATCAGCGATGTCCAGCCGATTTTCGGC